>CAZQQC010000132.1:0-7773 GCA_964595365.1 uncultured Melioribacter sp. | reverse complement strand
CACGAACAAAAGGTATAGGCGGATTAATAATTTGGGAACTTGGCGGCGGCTATCGCGCTAATCAAGCTGCAGGTCAACAGGACCTTCTTCTTCAAGCTGTAAAGAAAGCGTTGAAAGGCGGCTCAACTCCTGTTGTGGATGTAACTCCTCCGATAATTTCAATAACTTCGCCGGCTAATGGTGCTACACTTTCCGTTGCAGTCGCACTGACTGCAACGGCATCGGATAACATTGGTGTTGCCGGTGTTCAGTTCAAAGTTGATGGAACTAACAGCGGTGCCGAAATAACTGCCGCTCCGTTCACAACTTTGCTCAATGTTGCACTGTTGCTACCAGGAACTCATACAATTTTGGCAGTTGCACGCGATGCTGCCGGCAATACAGCAACTGCATCGGTGAACGTTTCCGTTATCGTTTCGACAGTAGATACAACACCACCGGTTGTTTCTATAACATCTCCGGCAAACAATTCGACGGTTTCCGGCACAATTACTGTTAATTCAAATGCATCAGATAATGTTGGTGTATCAGGAGTTCAGTTTAAATTGGACGGATCAAATTTCGGCAACGAAATTTTAACATCACCATACAGTATTTCATGGAATACAACACAAACGACAAACGGGAACCATACTTTATCTGCTACCGCAAGAGATGCTGCAGGCAATACAACCACTGCTTCGTTAACAGTTAATGTATCTAATTCCACTTCAGGCACTTTAAACAATCTTGTTGTTTATGACGACGTTTTGCAAACACCGTGGACAAACAGTTCCTGGAGCGCAACAATTAATTTCACTAGTACGGAAAAATTCTATTCGGGAAACAGTTCGATTAAAGTTGTTCTGGGATCGTGGGGTGCATTGAGTTTACAATACGGTGGCTGGAATTCGACAGGAATTAATCCGGCACAATACCAGCAAATGAAATTTGCAGTCTATACACCGGCGTCGGGTTCAAAGTTATCGGTATATTTTCAAAATAATCAAGGTCAAACTTTTCCATCGTTGAGTTATGATGCTCTTGCAGCAAACCAGTGGACTGTAATTTCTATACCGATGAGCCAGCTTAATCCTAACGGACAAATATTTGATAGGGTTTCGATCCAGGAAAGCGGCGGTTCAAACAAAACATTTTATATTGACGACTTTTCATTCATAGGCAATGCAGCTTCGGCAGTTCCTAACGCACCGGTACTTGTTTCACCTGCTAATAGTACAACGGGAGTACAGACTAACCCAACATTAAGCTGGAACGCCGTGAACGGTGCCGTGTCTTATCAATTGCAAGTTTCAACAAGCTCTGCATTTGCATCAACATCGGTCGATCAAAATGGAATTAAAGGAACCTCGTCTTCAGTAAACGGACTTGCAGCCGGCACTACATATTATTGGCGGGTAAATGCATCCAATGCAAACGGAACAAGCAGCTGGTCTTCTGTTTTCAATTTTACAACCGGCTCGCAAACTGTAAGTGCAGGACTTATTGTTTACGGAGATTCACTTAAATCACCATGGATGAATACATCGTGGGGGTCAACTGTAAACTTCAACAGTACACTGCAGGTGTCGCAAGGCTCTTATTCAATTAGTGTTGTTCAAGGTGGATGGGCAGGGCTGCGTTTGCGAAACGGCTCATGGGGCAGCCCTGTAAATATTAATACAAGCAGTTATGCTAGTTTCGAATTTGCTGCTTACGGCGGCACGACCGGTCTTAATCTGGGTGTGTATTTCGAGAACGACCAAAGCCAGGCATTCCCAACTGTTTCTAATATTCAGGTAGCTGCAAACCAGTGGCAGGTTATTTCGATACCGGTTAGCCAGCTCAATCCGAATAATTATGCAGTCAACAGCATTACTATTCAGAATTTTACCGGCAATTCCAAAACTTACAGCATAGATAATATTTATTTCACCGGTGCCGTGCTTGCTGCGCAACTTGCTTCTTCTGTGGATGTAAATATCGCCATGCCGGAGAATTTTAATTTGAATCAAAATTACCCGAACCCGTTTAATCCGTCGACTACTATTGTGTTCAACATTCCGCAACAGAGTTATGTTACTTTGAAAATCTACGACATACTCGGGCGCGAAGTAGTCACTTTAGTATCGGGAACATTGCCCGCAGGTAACTACAGTAAAATATGGGACGCAAGCAACTTCCCCAGCGGCGTATATATCTACCAGTTGCGTTCGAATAATAATATGCTGGTCAAGAAAATGAACCTTGTAAAATAAGAATATCACTTAGATTGTTTTTCCAAAGCCGCTGTCGGTTTTTTTGACCGCGGCTCTTTTGTTTTTGAAGACTTAAACGCCTGAAGTTGATAAGATTTTTCATATCAGATCAGCATGCAATCTTCATTTCCCTTTTTTCTTTCTTTGTGCCTTTGCAGATTCATGATTTTCTTCTTTGTCCTTATAATTATTTTTCTTTTTTTCTGCAGGGCGCAGTTTCTTTCTCATAGCGGCAAGTTCTTTTTCAACTTCACCAAAAATAGTATTGACTTCAAACCTTCCGGTCTTTAATTTTTTTCCGGCGCGGATACCGGTCAAAATTTCGATCGCTTCTTCTACCCTAGATACCGAATAAATGTGAAATTTGTTTTCTGCAACGGAAGCAACAACTTCTTCTTTGAGCATCAGGTCCTTAATATTTTGAACAGGAATTATTACGCCGTGGGTTCCGTTCAATCCGCGTTGTTTGCATGCGTCGAAGAATCCTTCTATTTTTTCATTCACACCACCGATCGGTTGTATTTCTCCCTTTTGATTTACCGATCCGGTAATTGCAAGCGATTGTTTGATCGGGATTTTTGAAATAGCCGAAAGCAGCGCGCAGATTTCCGATATGGATGCGCTGTCGCCGTCGATCATCCCGTAACCTTGTTCAAAAACCAAACTGGCGGTAAATGATAGCGGTATTCTCGATCCGAAATTTTCCCGGAAGTAGCCGCCGATTATCAAAACACCTTTGTTATGTGTGCTGCCGCTTAATCCGGATTCTCTTTCAACATTGATAATACTTCCGCTGCCAAGCGCAACACTTGCCGTTATTCTCGACGGTTTGCCGAATGAATAATGACCGCTTTCATAAACCGATAGACCGTTTACGGTGCCGATGCGCGAGCCTTTGGTGTCGATTAGAATTGTTCCGTCGTTTATCATTTGAGAAAGCTTGGACTCGTACAGACCGTGCCGGTCTTTAGCCGAATCGTATGCTTGAACAACGTGAACATCGCTTACCATCTTTTCACCGCTGTCTTGAGCCCAAAAATTTGCTTCGCGTGTAAGATCTGCTATGTAGGCAAAACGTGTCGTCAACTTATTTTTCTCACCGGCATAACGTGCACCGTACTCTATAATTTTAGAAATTGCAGATTTGTCAAACTCAAGAAGTTTTTCTTCCTCGATCAGTTTCTTAACGATCATAGCGTATTCTGTAAGAGCCTGTTCGGTCCGCTGCATCTCGTAATCAAAATCGGCTTTGATCTTGAAAATTTTATTGAAGTCGTCTTCGTATGCAGATAGAACAGAATAGATATAATTGTTTCCAACCATAATCACTTTTGTTTCGATTTCTATCGGTTCGGGTTTTAAAACACTCGGAGAAAATTGGTAAAGGTTTGCAAGGTCTTGAATTTCCAATTTGCCATAGAGAAGAACGCGTTTTAAAGTTTTCCAAACACCTGTTTCTGTAAAAGCATCCATTGCGTTAATAACAAGATAACCGCCGTTTGCCCGCAGCAAAGCACCGGCTTTAATTTTTGTGAAGTCGGCATACCAGCCGCCTCTGCCGTCGCTGTATTTTTCAATTGTGCCAAATAAGTTGCTGTAAGTTGGCGATGTTTCGATAATCACCGGGCATCTTTTTGTGCTCGTGTTATCAAGTATTATATTCACTTCATATTCTTTTAGATAATCGATAACGATTCCCGCATCTGCTTCTTCGCGCGCCGGCTTTTGCCCTTTGAACACATCAAGATCCTGTAAAATATTTTCTTGAACTTCATCAAGGTACCGGCGGATTTTTGAGTCCTTGTATTTTTTCTTTAGGTCGTCTATGGTTACGGAAACAATAGCGTTGGCGTATTCACTTTCTAATTTCGAAATCCTTTCCTGGAAATCCTGTGTGAGTCTTAAACTCTCTTTAAAAACTTTTTGCAGTTCTTCCTGGTAGCTCAAATATTTCGTTTGAAAATCTTTGGCTTCGTCTTCCGTAATCTTTTGATCGCGAACAAACTCATCAAGCTGCTGAATAAAAACCGGCTGATTTTCTATTACAGCAAAAATTTCCGGCCGCGGCATCTCACCAATCTTAATCTGTCCGAGAGTCATATTGTCTTTTCGAAGTTGATTCTCAAAATTGTTCATCATCGTCTGCTGAACTTTTCCAAATTCGGCAAGAAGCTGCTTCCGTTTTGTAACAAACGGATCGGTAGATAACGTTTGGGGAATCTTTTCTTGCAAGAATTTTATAGCTCTCGATAATCCCCTTTTAAATTTATTTGCTTCCCCGGCAGGAAATTGAAGCAGAGTCGGTCTGTCTTCGTCCTTAAAATTGTTTACGTACGCGTAATCGCTCAAGTGAGAACAATCCGGTGTGATAGATTCGAGCATCTGTTGAATTGCTGTAAACTTGCCCGTGCCGGATAGTCCTGTTACAAAAATATTATAACCCTGGCTTTTCAAATCGACACCGAGCCGGAGAGCTTTGAGTGCGCGCTCCTGTCCTACAATTCCTTCAATCGGTTTCAAATTTGTCGTCGACTCAAACTCAAATACATCCGGGTTACAAATCCACCTTATATCTTCCGGTTGAAGTTCCGCAGCTTTCTTTGCTTTGAAGAGTGCCATAGCAAAATCCCTAACATTTATGATTAGAAATCTGATGGTAAAATAATAAAAATTGATCTATTCGGATATTTTTTTAATGATAACTCGCTTTATGCAAGGTTTGATCGACCATAAAAAATTAAAATTGTAAACCGTCTATTTTCTCCCGAACAAAAAAATTCGTTTGTCAAGCCAAACCTTGCGTAACATCGGCGATAATAAATGATACATGCTGCTTTTTGCAAGGATCAATTTACACGCACTTGATTATTCAGATTTTCCGTTTTTTAATTCATCCACCAATCGATCAGCATGAAAATAGAATTTCAATGCTTCAATTAAACCCCGCGAATCTGTTGCGACCGTGCGATTGTTTTCTGGTAGAAAAATAAAATCACCGGCAAGACTTTCTAAGTTGCCGTCGTGAACCAGACCGACAATTTCTTTCTTCTCATTGATAACAGAACTACCGGAGTTTCCGCCAACAATATCGTTTGTAGATACAAAACCGACAGGAAGCGATAGATCGAATCCTTCCGGAATTTTTTGCCAGCGTGGATGAAGCCCCCACGGATATTCTTTTTTTCCAAACGAGTTCCATCGATCATATATTCCGTAAAAAGTTGTTTTGCCAGGTGCGATGGTACCATTGTATTCGTACCCTTCAATTTTTCCGCCGGAAATTCTCAATGTTGAAGTTGCATCGGGCGGAAACTTGTTTCCGAAAACTTTATAAGCCGCTTCGCCAAGTATCTGGTTCAAAATTGAAAGAGTATTATCGGCTCCTTTGTATTCTGTATCGAGCTCGGCGCGTCTTTTGTAACCAAACCGAACCAATTTAATGAACGGATCATTCGAGTTTATAATTTCATCAGGCTTTGTTTCTTTCAAAAACTTTACAAACTTCTCTTTTGAAGAACAGTTTGAAGTGCTAATTAAATAGTTAACAGCATCGTCCCCTTTCCTGCCGGCAAAAATTTCTTTTACGATATAATGATTTTCTCCTAATGTGGAAAATAAAAAATCAACAAAAGCCCGCAGCAGTTTAGTATCCCTCTCCGGCTCAAAATCTCCCGGGAATAATTTATCGATTGTGACGCTTAGCGAATCCGGTTTATACGCAGCCTCTCTTTCCTCAACCGGAAGTTTAGTTTGATTGGCAAACTTGATGGCGTTTATTGCTGCCAGCGCAAACGGATTTTTAATTTGCTGCGCAATCATTAGACCTAAATATTCATCTATATATTTTTTCATTTCATCAAGAGTCTCTTGAATCGATTTCCACACAAATCCGTATTTTGCCTTTAAGGAAGAATCTGCGTTAACTTTTTCTATTAGTTCGTTCTCGAAACTTTTCCTCCTGGTCAAAATATATTCGTCGCGCAGCGCAAGGTATCTTCCGGCAAAAGATTTTCTGGCATTGCCAACACCCATCACCATATTCAACAATTCAGAATGCTGCGCAGAATCGGTCCGGGTTTGGAATAATTCAAAATAAACTTTGTAGAGTTCGTTGTAGAACGAAAGAAAATGATTGTACTCGTGATCTTTCAAAAATTCCATCTGAGCAACGGAAATTAATCTTTGCGTTCTGCCCGGCCTGCCAATTACAAAAATCGGTTCCCCTTCTTTCGCGCCGTTTTTACTCCACCCGAAAAAATGTTCCGACTCCACCGGCTTGTCATTTTCGTATGCTCTAAAAAACATGAAATCAAGTTCGTAGCGCGGATAAGTAAAATTGTCCTGATCCCAGCCAGTTGACGCAATCTGAAAATCCGGTGCCATAACCAATCGTAAATCTTTGTAACGCCGGTATTCATACATAGAAAATTTATTCCCGTTGTAAAGTTCAACCACGCTGCAGATCAATCCCGTTTTCTTCGAATATTTTTCTTGTAGTTCTTTGATCTTAGCATTCTTCAGCATAATTTTTTCGGTATTGTCTATTCCGGACTGCATGGCGTCGGAGACTTCTTTCGTTACATCCTCGATTGCAATTAGTTGATCGGCATATGCATCCGGCACTTTAATTTCTTCGCTCATAGTTTTGGCATAGAATCCGTCTCTCAAATAATCTTCTCCTCTTGGCGATAAACCTTTTAGCCAGTTTCTACCGCAATGATGATTAGTCATAATCAATCCATTTGCCGAGACAAATCCGGCGGAACACCCGTTTGTAAACTGAAGCGCTGCCAACCTCACATCGTCGAGCCATTCTTGAGAAGGACGGAAGCCGTATTCTTTTTCAAATCGATCCACCGGAATACTATCGAAAGTCCACATTGTTCCGAAATCGTTTGACGACCATTTTACTTTTGATAGATCACGCGGTTCATAAATGGACTGCGGATAAATCCTATTTGCAAAAAATTGAAGTGAGATTAGTATTAGAAAAAGTTTTGCTGCTATTGACGGGGTTTTCATAATTCTCTCCAATGCATTGGAAATACTTTTTTATTTGCTGTGTTATAATAAATCATAACCCGCTCAATCATAGTTTTAAAAATAGGAAGGGTCAACCTCAAAACGGGAGACCCTTGCTCTAATTTTTATTTCCGGATTCTGATTTCTTATTTCTGATCTCTGTTACTTCATTTTCCCATTCTTTAATTCATTAGCAAGCCGTTCGGCTTTATATACTTTATCTATTGCAGTTACTAATGCACGGGCATCTACGGCAACGCTTCGGTTGTTGTGCGGCATGTAAATGAAGTTGCCAACAATGCTGTCCATGTTGCCATCGAATGCCAGTCCAACCACCTCGGCTTTTTCATTTATTATAGCGCTTCCGGAATTACCGCCAACAATATCATTCGTAGAAATAAAATTGAACGGCGTGCTAAGATCAAAATCTGCCGGAGGTTTCTGCCAGCGTTCATGAAGATCCCACGGGTATTCTTTGAAGAATGAATACCAACGATCATACAATCCGTAGAAT
>CAZQQC010000131.1:0-7993 GCA_964595365.1 uncultured Melioribacter sp. | reverse complement strand
ACTACGTATCAAAAATTCTTCTCAGTTCAAAAATTGCAATGCCGTAAGCAACAGCTACATTCAGAGATTGTTTAATTCCGTATTGCGGTATTTCGATTGACAGATCGCAAAGGTCTAAGAGTTCTTGCGACACACCGGTAATTTCATTGCCGATAAGCAACGCCATAGGAAAAACTTCTTTGGTAAGGCTATAGTGCGGCATACTTGATTCGGTTAGCTCTAGTGCACAAATTTTCACACCTTTCTTTTTCAGTTCAGCAATTACATCTTTTGGGTTCTTAGCATATTCCCAGCTAACACTATTTTGAGAACCGAGTGCAGTTTTCAAAACTTCTTTCTTCGGCGGGTGAGGGGTGTAGCCGCAAAGAAAAAGTTTCTCGATCATCGCACCGTCGGATGTTCTGAAAATTGAACCGACATTATAACTGCTGCGGATACTGTTCAACACAACATATACCGGAAGTTTCTTCACCAGGTGTAAAGTTTCTACCGTGTTTCTATTTCTGGAAATTTCTTCATGAGAGAGTTTTTTCATTTTTCAGCCGGCTTTATATGTTAAACGTAATCCCACAATGCCTACAACGATCACGAAAATGAAAAAAATTCTTAATGGTTCTCTGGACTCATTGAAAAAAAATATTCCGTAAATTGCAGTTCCGGCAGCACCAATGCCGGTCCAAACAGCGTAAGCAGTCCCGATCGGCAATTCTTTAGCGCCCATGGCAAGAAAAATATAGCTAAGAATCATCGTGATAACAGTGAAGACCGAAGCTTTAAGTTGAGTGAAACCTTGGCTGTATTTTAATCCAACTGCCCAGCTGATTTCGAAAACTGAAGCGATAAAAATGTAAAACCAGGACATTAATGAAATCCTTTTTCGGCAATCGCAAGGTAATTATCGAGAGACTGATTGTTGATGTAAAACTTAACTTGCTTCAAATCCTTAAATTGCCTGACAGTTTCATAAAGTTGATAACGTATTCTATCAACGTCGCATTTAATCTGTATCTTGAAATCGCCTGTCATATATATCTCGGCAATATCATCGGCGACAAATACGTTTATCAGCATTAAACCCGGACCCTCGATGAAGTTGTGTAATTGAAGGGTATCGTGTTGGGCAAACAATTCGTTCATTGCTGCTTCTATTTCCGACTTTTCAACAGTAACAGTTTTTGATATAGGCGTTACAGTATCACTGCAGAGTGTTCTTTTGCCAACAGTGCTTGAATTGTCGTATCCAATTAGGTAAATATCGAGAGTTGCTTCTTTAGATTCCGTGCCGTTTTTTTTGCTGAGTCTATTCCAAACAAAATATCCCGCAGATGCAATTGTGGCGATCAAGATTACAATGTTGAAAAATCTTTTCACAATTATTTTCCTTCTTCGAAGCTGGATTTATGTTTTTGCTTTTACTATAAAGCAGCGCCATTCAAAATTATTGTATCATAGACCGTTGTCTTTATCATCTATGTGCATGCTGTGGAGTAAACGATGAACAGCCGGAGCGAGTATAATTCCGGCAGTAACTAGAAAGACAATGCCGGAAAATAAAGCATATAATGAAGCAAAAATTTTACCGGTGTCTGTACGGAGTTCGTTCACAGGACCCATCCCCCCTAAAATCATCGAAGCATTTAAGAGAGAATCGACCCAGCTCATGTTCTCTATAAGATGGTATCCGAAAACGCCAATCATCAGAGAAATGAAAATAATAGTTGAACTGATTGCCGAATGTTTTATAACTCGTTTAATGAAAAGCGGGCGCGGTAAAAGAGGTTCTTTCCGGTGTTCAAACCAAAATTTTTTATTCCGCGCGTTCTCTCTCATAAATTCCGGTGAGTCTGAAGGATTTTTTGACAGCTCAATATATCAAAACAAAATTATCTTGCATGTTTATAAATACTTATCGCGTTTATATACGTAGTCCACAAGCCATTTATTATCAACCTTCTTAAGGTTTACATGATTCTTTTTTGGACTACTATCTGCAGAACAAGATTTTGTAAAGTAGCATTTAGCAATGTTCTTAACCGGATCGACAATACAGCTATCAACTTTGAATGTACACTCTCCTTCGTCGATATAGTCGTCATCCGTCATCATTTTTTTTAGCATGAACGAAATTTGATCCTCGCAGTTGGTGGACCCGTAAAGTTTGCTAGCGTTGAACCAATCACCTTTGAAATAAAGCTCTAAAAATTTTCCAGCAACTACTTCCGGTTTTGAATAATCGATTTGTGCCTTTACAATACTTAAGCTTATAAAGAAAAATTGAACGATAAACAAAAATCGAATTTTCATTTTCTGCCTCTTGCTTATTTATATTATTTGAGTAATTCCGTAGCTCACTTTACGCAAGGTTTTGCCGACTGTGAAAAATTCAAATTGTAAAGCGAGTATTTTTTCTAAAACAACAAAAATTTGTTTGTTCGGCCTAAACCTTGTGTAACATCATTTCAGTAAGCAAAAAACAATGAAAAGAATATTGATGTAAATTCAACATAAAACAATTACATCTTTTCCATGAGTCATATTAAATATAATGAAACATTCATTTAATTTCACCGGATAAAATAATCTGGATTGCCTTGTGTAACATCAGTTTGTAATTCAAAGCATGTTTTAATAAACAAACATTGTTGTGCAGAACGGCAAGTTACCCGCCATGCCGTTAACGAAGTCGAGAAAATTTCCCGGGTTTTTCTTTTTCATTACTTCTAAGCTTTGGAAATAAAGGCTTTTGTTTTTAATTTTACGCACTCAATTTTGAAATTAGGGAATAAAATGGCGAACAATGAAGGGCTAATTGCCCAGGTTATAGGTCCCGTTGTTGATATTGATTTTCAAGACGGGCATCTTCCAAAAATTTACAATTCAATTAAAATTCCAAGAAGAAGCTTAGAAGGTCAAGAAGAAGAATTGATAGTGGAAGTTCAGCAGCACCTGGGAGAAAATAGAGTTAGAGCTGTAGCGATGGATTCAACCGATGGTCTTGTTAGGGGAATGAAGGCATACGATACAAACGAACCAATCTCTGTTCCGGTAGGCCCTGAAACTTTGGGAAGACTCATCAATGTGATTGGCGAAGGAATAGATGGTTTAGGATCTGAAATTAAAACCGAACAACGATACGCAATTCATAGGCACTCGCCCAAATTTGAGAACCTTACAACCAAACAAGAAATGTTTGAGACCGGAATTAAGGTTATCGATCTGCTTGAACCTTATACAAGAGGCGGTAAGACGGGATTATTCGGCGGTGCCGGCGTTGGCAAAACGGTTATTATTCAAGAACTGATTCACAACATAGCTAAACAGCATGGCGGTTATTCTGTATTTGCAGGCGTTGGCGAACGTACTAGGGAAGGAAATGATTTGTGGTTAGAAATGAAAGAGTCTGGTGTACTGCCCAAAACTGCTTTAGTTTTTGGACAGATGAATGAACCGCCGGGAGCTCGTTTGAGAGTCGGTTTAACAGGTCTAACTATTGCAGAATATTTCCGCGACGAAGAAGGTAGAGATGTTTTGTTATTTATCGATAACATTTTCCGTTTTACTCAAGCCGGATCGGAAGTTTCCGCTTTGTTAGGACGAATGCCTTCTGCTGTTGGTTATCAACCGAACCTTGCAACTGAAATGGGTGAATTACAGGAACGAATCACTTCTACGGACAAAGGTTCTATCACATCCGTTCAAGCTATTTACGTGCCTGCCGATGACCTGACCGATCCTGCACCGGCGACAGCATTTTCACATTTGGATGCAACCACAGTGTTGAGCCGTCAAATATCCGAACTTGGTATTTATCCTGCAGTAGATCCTCTTGATTCTACATCAAGAATTCTTCAACCCGATATTGTAGGTAATGAACATTACAGTGTAGCAAAAAAGGTGAAGGAAGTCTTGCAGGCATATAAAGATCTTCAAGACATAATAAATATTCTTGGTATGGATGAACTCTCGGAAGAAGATAAGATTATTGTTCGTCGTGCAAGAAGAATACAAAGATTCTTAAGCCAGCCTTTCCATGTTGCCGAGCAATTTACAGGTTTTCCCGGCAAATATGTTAAGATGGAAGATACAATAAGAAGCTTCAAAGAAATATTAGATGGCAAACACGACGATTTACCGGAACAAGCATTTATGTATGTAGGCACAATTGAAGAAGCAGTCGAAAAAGCTAAATCGTTGTAATCATGAAAGAGTTGAAGTTAGAAATAATCACTCCGACCAGAGTAGCTTTCAGCGGGAAGGTGAAAACCATTACTATACCGGGTACAAAAGGTTCATTCCAGGTTTTGTTTAATCATGCCCCGTTAATTAGTACGTTCGAAGTCGGTAGAATAAAACTTCAGAATGAACAGGGTGTTGAAAGCGAGTTTGCTACCGGCGGAGGGACCGTTGAAGTTAAGAGCAATGAAATTCTTGTTTTGGCCGATAGTTTGGAGAGCCGGGAAGAAATTGATATCGAACGGGCACAAAATGCTTTACTGAGGGCTAAGGATAGAGTGAGCAGCAGGAATAAAGAAGGAATGGACTTAATTAGAGCTGAAGCAGCATTAGCAAGAGCAGTCAACAGGCTTAAATTTGTAAATGCTTACAGCCCGAACTCTTCTTCATAACTTTTTGATTTATAGATTGAGATTTAGCAGTACCAACAAAAAGCCCCGACACTCTCTCGAGGCTTCTTTAATTCGGGTCGTATCCTATTATTGATTATTTTGCAGATGAAAATCTTTTTGCAATTTCATCCCAGTTGACCACGTTCCACCATGCAGCAATATAATCCGGTCTGCGATTCTGATAATGTAAATAATAGGCATGTTCCCAAACATCTAATCCCATCACAGGATAACCTTTGACTTCGGCTATATCCATTAGAGGGTTGTCCTGGTTTGGTGTTGAGGTAACTGTTAATTTGCCGTTTGACAAAACAAGCCATGCCCAGCCGGATCCAAAACGGGTTGCTGCAGCATTGTTGAAGGATTCCTTGAATTTATCGAAGGAACCGAATGTACCGTTGATCGCATCCGAAAGAGCTCCGGAAGGCAGCCCGCCTTTGTTGGGTCCCATTATATTCCAGAACATTGTATGATTGTAATGACCGCCGCCATTGTTTCGAACAGCAGCAGAAAGTTTGGATACATTCTTAAACAAGTCATCCAGAGATTTACCTTCGAGGTCTGTTCCTTCAACAGCTTTGTTTAAATTAGTCACATAGGCAGCATGGTGCTTGCCATGATGAATTTCCATTGTTCGAGCGTCTATATGAGGTTCCAACGCATTGAAAGCGTAAGGCAAAGCAGGTAATTCAAATTTGCTCATTATTTTACTCCTAATATTTGATTGATTTATTTTATTGTTTATTGCTTCAATTTTTTTTAATCCGCCAGCTACAGTTATCAATCCGAGTGAAGAGAGGAAATTTCTTCTTTTCAAATTTTAGACTCCAAAAGACTCGCCACATCCACAAGTCTTTTTTGCGTTAGGATTGTTAAATACAAAACCCTTACCGTTTAATCCATCACTAAAATCCATAATTGTACCTGATAGGTAAAACAAACTTTTACCGTCAACAAGAAGTTTCATTCCATCTTTTTCAATAATTGTATCTCCGTCTTTCTGTTCGCCATCAAAACCTAATTGGTAAGTAAGTCCCGAACATCCGCCGCCTTTTACACCAATACGTAATCCGTAATCTTCGGGGATGTTATTCTCGGCTTTAATCCTCTTAACTTGTTTAACAGCCTTTTCGGTAATATCAATTTCGTATTGAACACCGGTTAATTCACTCACTTCAAATTCCTTTCAGATTGAGACTGAATTTTCTGTCTTTATTTATGTAACAGTAATTTGTGGCGAAAAATTCACTTTCCATGAATTAGCGGACATTTTTTTCAATTCACCGTTTTTTTCAAGCTCGGAAACAAACTCTTGAGTGATCGACTCTGCATCATTTCGTTTGATCTTTATCTCTTTCTTTTGATAAAAGCTGATAATTGCGTATTGAATATCCCTAAAGAAAATATTTGAGTTATAAAACAGAGGATATTTTTCCTTCATAAAATTGAAAAATACCGCCCGGTTTGCTAGTAAATCTTTTAAATGATTCATGGTCTCTCCCGGATTAACACGAAATTGATAGAAATAGTTCTCTGGAATGCGGTACTAAAACTATAAAAGATGAGTAATAAATTCAAGAAAAGCTGTATCGGATTATAATCCGAGAATTAACAAGCAAGACTTAGCAAAGTTAACCAACGGTTCAAAATAGATACCGAAAAAAATTACCGGCAGCATCAGCGCAGAAACCAAAACTGTGTTCGAAAATGTGGTTGTAACAATAGCCGGTTCTTTAATTGGTTTTACTAAATAGATGTGTTTTAGAACCCGTATGTAATAATAAAGCGAAACGACTGAATTAAGCAGCGCAATAACGGCAACTGCAATCATCTTTGCATCGACAAGTGCAACGAACAAATAAAGTTTTCCGATGAAACCTGCGGTAGGCGGCAAACCGGTTAGTGAGATTAAGAAAATGGCCAATGCCACGCTTAAGAATGGAGAGGTATAACCCAGGCCGTTATAGTCGTCAATGTCTTCCGAGCCAATTCTGTTAGCAATTAACATTACGACAAGGAATGCACCCATGTTCATTAAAAAGTAAACTGAAAAGTAGATTAGTATGGCTATCAATCCCTGGTTAGAAAATACAACTAACCCGAGAAGAATATAACCGGCATGAGCAATGGATGAATAAGCAAGCATTCTCTTCATGTTGTTCTGCCAGAGGGCAGAAAAATTTCCCAACGTCATTGTAAGAATTGAAATAGCAACGATTAAAGTTTTCCAGTCGAAAACATTTATTAAATGCCACCAGCCATTTGGATCTACATAAGAAACAAAAGTTGTTTTGATAAAACGAATCAACAACGCAAATCCGGCAGCTTTACTTGCAACCGAAAGGAATGCTGTTATTGTTATCGGCGCACCTTCATATACGTCCGGGGTCCAGAAATGGAACGGTGCCGATGAAATTTTATATCCGATTCCGGCAAAAATTAGAATGCATGCAAATGCAAGCGTGAAAAGATTAATCTGAGTGCCTTGAATGAGTGAATTAATTACATACAAATTTGTTGTGCCGGTCAATCCGTACACTAAAGAAATGCCGAACAACATCAATCCGGAAGATACTGCGCCATACAACAAATATTTCAAAGACGCTTCGCTGTTTCTATCCCGCAGTTTTGTGAATCCCGCTAAAACGTAAGATGACAACGACATCAGTTCCATCGAAAGATAAATAAGTATTAAATCGGTCGCCGAAATCATGAAAAACATGCCAAGGATCATACCGAAAATCAACGCATAGTACTCGCCAACACGATCCGAAATTTTTTGAATTTCTTCCGACGGAAAAGAGAAGAGAATAATCATAAGAGAAGAAAGAACGACAATAATCTTAAAAAATATTCCGAACGAATCGATAGTGATCATTCCATATGAAGAAAACATTGATGAGGAGTTTTGAAAAGCAAAACCGCTCATTCCGAATTGAGAAATGGTTAAGTAGCCAGTTCCAATTATTCCCAAAAGGGCGATGAACGGAATTAATTTCTTGTCCTTATGAAGTATCAGATCAACCAAAACCAGCACTATCAATGCAACAGAAAGAAAAATTTCTGGAGTAATAAGGCTAAGCGAGTGATATAAATTTGTATTTGCCATTTCTAACTTTATAATCCGCCAAGTGAAGTTGAATGAATTGTAGTGGTTACAAAACTAACTAACGAGTTTACAGATGTGTTCATGATATCCAGCATACCCGAAGGATAAACTCCTAAGAAAATTATTATGATAGAAAGAGGGACGAACATTGCGTATTCTCTTCCATCCAGATCTTTTAATGATGCCCATTTTTCGTTTAAGGGTCCAAAGAAAATTCTTTGAAGAGTCCACAGCATATAACCGGCGCCAAGTAAAATTC
>CAZQQC010000130.1:0-7996 GCA_964595365.1 uncultured Melioribacter sp. | reverse complement strand
GTTCAAAGTTCGCAAGCTTTTTCTGAAACTGATCGAGTTCTTTATCGAGCAGTTCGTAAATTTGTTTCATCTCAACAAGTTCTTCAACAGATCCATACTGGATTCTGTTGGCATCGGCATATTCTTTTAAGGCTTCATAATCCGGAACAATTAAAGCGCTCAAGAACATGCGGCGGTCGCCTATCAGAACAAACTGATCTATATATTTGCTTGCAAGAAACATATTTTCGATTGGTGTCGGCGCAATATATTTTCCACCGGAAGTTTTGAACAGGTGTTTTTTACGGTCGGTTATAATCAAAAATCCTTCGGCATCAAAAACGCCTATATCGCCGGTGTGCAGCCATCCGTCTTTAACAGTTTCTTCAGTTTCCTTTCTGTTTTTATAATAACCTTGCATAATATTCGGTCCGTATGCAAGAATTTCTCCGTCCTTTGCAATTTTGATTTCAACCCCCGGCAAAGTTTTACCAACCGTTCCAAACTTGTAATCGTTCACCCTGTTAGCAGCAATTACCGGTGATGATTCGGTCAAACCATATCCTTCAATAACCAGAATACCGGCAGCTTCGAAGAACTGTCCTAATTCTCTTGCAAGTGCAGCGCCGCCGGAAATAAAGAATCTCAATTTGCCGCCGGTCTTTTCTCTCAACTTTCCGAAAACAAGTTTATCGGCAAGTTTGTGTTTGAGCGAAAGAAAAATTGGAACCGGCTGACCGGATTTTTTGGCAACGTGAAATTCTTTACCTATTTCAATAGCCCAATTGAAAATTTTCTGTTTCTTTGGGGGCTGACTTTCCACGTTACGTCTTATCTTGCTGTACATTCGTTCGAACAGGCGGGGTACGGCTGTCATTATTGTCGGTTTGATATCTTCCATGTTGCTAGCAATTTTTTCTATGCTTTCTGCATAAGCAATCATACCGCCGCAGGAGAATGCGGTATAATATCCTGCCATGCGTTCGAAAATATGGCAAAGCGGAAGGAACGAAAGAAAAACATCCGTCTCACCTATATCGAAAATTTCGTGCGCAGCTCTTACATTGGAAACAATATTCTTATGAGTCAGCATCACTCCCTTAGGCTCGCCTGTAGTGCCGGAAGTATAGATGATTGTACAAAGATCATTTTCCTGACACATCCTGGCATTATCTGTCAAGTAAGACGCGTGTTCATTCTTAAACTCTATTCCTTTTGTTTGAACTTCGTTAAAATTATAAATTCCTTTTTCATTCCCTTTGTCTTCCGGATTCATTACAACAATAAACTTCAAGTGGCGGCAGCTGCTGCGGATTTTCAAAACCTTATTCAAATGAAATTTGTTTGAGACTATAATTCCCACCGACTCGGAATTATTCAGAATGAACTCTACAGTTTCCGAAGTTGATATCGGATAAAGCGGAACATCTACGCCGCCGAGGCTTAAGATTGCCATGTCTGCGTAGACCCATTCCGGGCGGTTTTCAGAAATGATTGCAACTTTATCGCCGCGTTTTACTCCCAGCGAAGCCAACCCAGATGCAAAATTTTCTGTGTTGCTGTAAAGCTCATCGTATGTAATGCCAATCCATTTGTCGCCAACTTTGTGTTTGAGAACCGGTCTCTCCTTCCCCTTGCCAAAATCTTTTGTGATAATTTGAAATAATTGCGGGATTGTTTTGAAGTCTTTATAAATAGGCATTGTCCTTTCCTTAGAAATTTTATTTCAAAATAAAGCATGATAATAAAAGATGCAAATAGATGCACGAAATTGAATATGAGTTATTCTTGCATCGAAAAGGTCAACCATAAGAAAGGAGTAAAAAAGAAGTGTAAAGACTTTGAACCATCTGTAACAACTCTAACAGTTATACCGGGCTCTAATCCCGGCTAAGGTTTAATATACGCCAAAAAAATTTCTTAAACATTTCATTCACTAATATCTTAGTGTTAAATTTCCGTTTGAAATTTTAACTTATATTGTTTACGGAATCAGAAACGTATGAATAAATTTGCTGCTGTATTTCTGTTGTTCTTTTCAACATTATTTTATGCGCAAGACAAAGCCGACATGGAAATTTTTCTTCCGGGCACTCAAGTAACCGATATTACCGGCGACGGAACGAACCTCTGGTTTGCAACAAATGGAAACGGCGTTTACGAATATATTCCCCGAACAAACGAGTGGCGGCAGTACTCAACAACGCGTGGAAATTTACAGTTAGATTATTTTTACTGCATTGCTGCTAATAACAATTATGTCTGGGCGGGTTCAACCGACGGTCTGTTCATTCTAAACAAACGAACCGGCAGCTGGACAAAAAGAAAATTTGCGCTCGGCGGTCAGCTTGCAAACTGGATTAGAGTTTTAACTTACGACAAATATGAAAACGCACTTTGGATCGGTAGATTCAAATACCTGACAAAATTAGATTTGAAAAATAACAGGTACACGGATTACGATTTAACCATCCATGGAAACGAAAAGACAAATAATTTTAAATCAATTCAGGTTGACGGTGATTCGCTTGTTTGGTTTGGAACAGAAGGCGGTCTGCACAAGTATGATAAATCGCACAATCTGCATGATAGCGGCGCCGATTCGTTCTACGACAATAAATTCAATTACTTCAACGGTCAAGGCGAGCAGGTCTCCGTTTCGGCAATTCTTCTTGAAAGAAATTATGTCTGGCTTGGTCTTGATGAATTTGTTACACCCGATAGACCGGAATTCAACGTCGGCGGTTTGTTTCGTTTCAATAAGAAGAACGAATGGTATCTATTCGACAGTAGAAAAGGTTTAACCGGCAACGGAATATATGATTTAGAACGTACGGGGAATTATATTTGGGCGTCGCTATATCAGTTCGGGAAAAATACAAAAGAAACATATGGACGAGGACTTGTGATTATCAACCGGCTGACCAATAGGGTAATTCCGGTGAACGATGATAGAATTCCGCGAACAATTTTTTCGATCTACTTTGATGGAATAAACTTACCTGGCGGACAGATAAGCTTGTGGCTTGGTACCGATTCCGGTTTAGTAAGGGTAAATTTCTTCAATAAGTTTGCACAATGGAAAAGCGGAGATAAAAAATGATAAGCGTTTCTCTGAAAAAATTGAACGGCTTAAAAAATAATTTCAAAGGGAAAAGAATTGCTGTCATAGGTGATTTAATGTTGGACTGCTATTTCTGGGGAGCGGTAAGCAGAATTTCCCCCGAAGCTCCCGTTCCTGTTGTTGAAGTTGACGAAGAGTTTTACCGTTTCGGTGGTGCCATGAATGTTGCATACAATATTCAAACTTTGGGCGGTGTTCCTTTTCCCATCGGCGTTATTGGTAATGATAACGACGGAAAGATTTTCCGCGGTTTACTTGAGCAGACCGGTATTACCGATAAAGGAATTGTAGTGGATAGGAAAAGACCAACCACAGCAAAAACAAGAGTGATTGCAAACAAACAACACGTTGTTAGAATTGACAAAGAGAAAACTAACTCTATTTCGGTACAAACCGAAAACAAAATTCTAGAACTGCTGCGAAAGCAAATCAAAAATATAGATGCAGTCATTCTTCAAGATTACAACAAAGGAGTAATGACCGAAAGGATGATTAAAGAAACAATTAAGATTTGCAACGATGGCGAAAAAATAATTACCGTAGATCCGAAGTTTAACAACTTTTTTACCTATCAAAATGTTACCGTATTTAAGCCGAATAGAAAAGAAGCCGAGGACGTGCTTGGAATTAGAGTTAATAACGGCATTGATATTACAAATGCTGGCACCAAACTTTTAGAGAAATTGAATTGTAAATATGTTCTTCTTACGCTTGGCGAAAAAGGAATTGCATTATTCGAAAAAGGAAAGGCTGAAAGAAGAATTCCTACCAAAGCCCGAAAGGTAGCAGATGTTTCCGGTGCGGGCGATACGGTCATTTCAACATTAACAATGGCTTTAACTGCCGGAGCCGATATTTACGACGCGGCATATCTTGCCAACTACGCCGGCGGTCTGGTCTGCCAGGAAGTCGGAATAGTTCCTATCGAGTTAAATAATTTGTTTAATGCAGTATCGAACGAAATAAAATGAACACAGCAATCAAAAATCTGGAAGAACTGGTCTCGATCAGAAAAGAATTAAAGAAGCAGAACAAAAAAGTTGTTTTCACGAACGGGTGCTTCGATATCCTCCACTCCGGACATGTGGATTACATTACAAGAGCAAAAGAAAAAGGAGATGTTCTGATTGTTGCTGTGAATTCAGATTCGTCTACAAAAAAAATTAAAGGTCCGACACGACCCATAATTCCACAGCACGAAAGAGCATTTATCATCTCAAGTTTAAAGCCGGTTGATTACGTTTTGATTTTTGAAGAAGATACACCTTACGAAGTGATCAAGAAAATTATTCCGGATGTTTTGGTTAAAGGAGCCGACTGGGCAATTGACAAAATTATCGGGCGGGATATAGTCGAAGCAAACGGCGGCAAAGTTGAAACAATCGAATTTGTAAATGATCAATCAACCACAAACATTATTAAAACAGTACTTGAAAGATTTAACAAGTAATGTCAAAAAAAGAAAAATCTAAAGTTAAGCGCAGCCTCTTCCGAAAAATTATTAATGTCTTCATCGGCATTTTTTTAGGCATTGTGTTTTTATCTCTTGCGTCACTGGGATTTTCTCAAACCAAAACTTTCAGAGAATTTCTGCGCGAAAAAGTAATTGCCCTTGCAAATGAAGAGTTGAACGGCAAACTAAATATTGAAAAAATTGACGGGACAATACTCACTTCCCTCTTTCTCCAAAACACATCGGTTGTGGTTGACAATGACACGCTTTTATACGCACGCAAAATTGAAATAAAAACCAGCCCGCTTCAGATACTTTTAAAAAAAATCTATATCAGAAAAATTTTATTGGAGAATGTTAAGCTTTCGTTACTTGAAGATTCTTCCGGAATGTGGAATCTCTCCAAGCTTATAAAACCGAAGTCCGAAGATACAACCAAATCATCTTTCTCATTTATCATTCAAGCCGCCGACGTTCAACTTAAAAATATACAGTTCAGACGACAAACTTTTAAGAACTACAATTCCAGGCAAGTTTACCCGAACTTGAATTTTGACGATCTCCGCATTAACGATCTAAACCTCTCGGCACATGCATACGCCGATATTCAGCAATCAAACTATTCGGTGATCGTAAAAGAATTGTCGTTCAAACCCAACTTAACGAGGTTTGCTCTAAAAAATATTTCCGGAGATTTCACTTTAACAAAGAAATTTGCCGGCATAAGAAATTTTAATTTTATTTCCGATAGCAGCGATGTAAGATTTAATGCCAGCTTAGATAGTCTCAACTTGTTGGGAAATGTTAAACTCGAAGATTTTAAGAACTATCCGCTTTCAATCGAACTGACGGCAAAACCTTTCAACTTCGACGATCTTTCTTCGTTCGTCAACAGCACCGAAATTCTGAAAGGCAATCCTTCTTTCGAATTAAAAGCGAAAGGAAAGTTCGGCGCATTTAAAGTCGACAAACTTACATTGGATTACCGGCATACCCACTTTGATTTGAGCGGCAAGGTTTTAAACCTCAACAAACCGGAAGAACTTTTTATTCAAGCAAAAATTTCCAACACAAATGCCGATTACAAAGACGTTAACGCATTGCTTCCTAAATTAAATTTGCCGGAGTTTGCAAAACTGAAAGTAGCAGACATGAACATAGATTTCGAAGGCGAACCGACAAATTTCAAGTCCAAATTGCTTGGTTTTGTCGGCACCGGCAAAATCGACGTTGATGCAGCGATGAATGTTGGCAGTAATCCGATGACATACGATATAAGATTTGAAACGGAAAATTTAAATCTCGAAACCGTTTTGAATTTCAACACAAACTTAAATTCTAAAGGAACAATTACCGGTAAAGGAGTATCGCCGGCAGATATTGCTGCGGACTTAAAACTGACTGTTCTGAATTCGGTTATTAACCAAATGCCTGTCGATAACTTTAACCTTTCATCGAGCGCAAAGAACAGGTCAATTAATTTGAAACTCGATGGTCAGAGTAACAGCGCACAGGTAGCTGTCTCCGGCAATGTTGCGTTTGACAAAGATACAATTCCTTCTTATAGTTTAATTGGCAGCTTGAGAAGCATTAACCTTGCAAAATTTATTAACGATAAAAATTACGACAGTAACTTAAATTTTTCTTTCAGTGCCCGGGGCAAAAATTTCGATCCGGATGAAATCAACGGAACATTTACAATCGGTATAGATTCATCGCGCTTCAAAGATAAAGAAATCGGGTACTCAAACGTTGAAGGCACTTTTAAAAAAGATTCTACGCACAGGGAAATTCGGCTTACCTCCGACTTTGTTGATTTCGGCATCAACGGAAATTTTTCACTAAAAAAAGCAATTGAACTTCTGAGCTACGAATCGAAAACAATTACAGGCATTGTTGGCAATAAAATTAATGAGCTTAATCCGCTTAACATAATTAATCACGAAACAAAAATAGATACCGTTGCAAGCAGTTTACCGGATATTGTAAACCGGGACTTAAAATTTAATTACGATTTTAAGTTCAAGGATTTTCAGTTGATTGCAATGCTGTTGGGTAACGATCAGCTCAACATTTCCGGAACCGGAAACGGTACAGTTTCAAATCTTTCCGGAAATTTTTCTATTTCGACCCGGCTAAATTTAGACTATTTTGTTATGATGGGAAAGGAGCGGACAATTTATCTTTCGGATTTTGAGACCAATTTAAACTTTACGCGCGATAACAGGTATATATCATTCGATAAAATTTTCGGTACCGCATCGGTAAGCGGCAAACGGTTTTACTCCCGCAACAATATTAAATCAATCAGTACAGATGTTACATTCAACCAGAGCAAATTGTTTTTTAATGCTTCGGCTAACTACGAAGATATTGCCAACGCCGAAATAGAAGGCATTATAAAAATGACGCCGCACGAACAGCAGCTTTTGATTAATAAGTTGTCGCTACAATATGCCGGAACGGAATGGACAAATAAAGATACCCTAAAAATGTTTTTCAATCCGGATCAATTTAGAATTGCAAATTGGTTGCTTCAAAGAGATGTTTCAAAAATAACGCTTAACGGGATTATCGAAAGTTCCGGCAAGCAAAACCTAACACTTGAGGCAACAAATATTTCCGGAGATCTTCTGGAAAGATATTTTCTTGGCTTGAACAGCGGATTGCTTTCGGCAGAAGGAGAAGTAAAAACTAAAATCGGCGGCGAGTATCACAATCCCAAAATCAATTTGAATTTATCTATTAAAAATTTGAAATACGCAGATACTAAACTTGGCAACATAACAGGCAACCTTGATTACGCTGACAAAAAAATCAATTCAAGTTTCTTATTTCTCGATACAACTTACAACCTCAACAAACCGCTGATAACATTGACCGGAATGATTCCTATCGATCTGGATTTTGGTTTCGTAAAAAACCGCTTCATCGAAAACGAGAACCTGACACTAAGACTTAAGTCGGATGATTTTAACCTGAGCTCGCTTGGCAATTTGCTGCCTCAAGTTTTCGATCAATCCGGAATTCTGCGTGCCGATTTAACAGTTAGCGGCAATATCAACTCGCCCATATACAGCGGTTACTTAAATTTAACTCAATGCAAGTTTAAATCCATTTACAACAATCTGGAATACCGGGCAGGATTGAAACTATACGTTGATAACAAAGGAATTTTTGCCGACAGTTTAATTGTTGTTAACTCAGGCAATTCAAGATACAGTGCAATAACCGGCTCGGGCAATATTCTGCTTGATGGATTTAAAATTAAAGATTTGAATTTTCAATTCAATGGAGACCTCGCAGTGCTCGGCAGACAATCGCAAAATGTTAGCCCGAATTTATACGGCGACCTCGT
Organism: uncultured Melioribacter sp.; assembly: GCA_964595365.1. GTDB lineage: Bacteria > Bacteroidota > Ignavibacteria > Ignavibacteriales > Melioribacteraceae > Fen-1258. Next base: position 82 of record CAZQQC010000130.1, on the reverse strand, counting down.
AATTGGAACCGACGGTTATTGGACTTTGACAAAACGCGGCAACAAACTTTACTTTAAGGGAAACATTTTACTAGAACAGACT
>CAZQQC010000129.1:0-7997 GCA_964595365.1 uncultured Melioribacter sp. | reverse complement strand
GTGTTTAACACTCCGCATGATTTATTGGTATGGGATACCGGTCATCAGGCATATCCGCATAAAATTTTAACTGGTAGGAGAGAGCAACTGAAAACAATTCGCAAGCTCGACGGCATCAGCGGATTTCTAAAACGGACCGAAAGTGAATACGATGCATTCGGTGCAGGACACGCATCCACTTCAATCTCTGCTGCATTGGGAATGGCAGTTGCGCGCGATATAAAAAATGAAGATAGAAAAGTTATTGCCGTTATCGGCGATGGCGCTATGACCGGCGGTATGGCTTACGAAGCTATGAATAATTCTGGCTTGATAAAAAGTAATTTGATTGTCGTTCTAAACGATAATAATATGTCTATTGCACCAAATGTTTGGCAAATTTCAAATTACTTCAGCGAAATGATTTCACACCCTGAGTTCAACCGTTTCAAAGGAGCGATCTGGGATTTGACAGGTAAGCTGGATAATTTCGGCGATAGAATCAGAAAAGTGACGGCAAGAATCGAATCCGGAATTAAATCCATCATCACGCCAGGTATGTTGTTCGAAGCGCTCGGCTTCAGATACTTCGGACCCATTAACGGTCACAATCTTGATAGGTTAATCAAAATTTTTGAACAGATAAAAAATTTGAAAGGACCGATCCTCATTCATGCAACTAGCGAAAAGGGAAAAGGATACAAACCTGCCGAAGAACATCATCAGCGTTTACATGCTGCAACTCCTTTTGATAAGATTACAGGCGAAACGATTAAAAAATCCGGTAACGCACCGGCGTACACTACTATATTCGGCAGTGCACTGGTTGAGATTGCGAAAGAATATAAAAATGTGATCGGAATTACAGCTGCAATGCCCGACGGAACCGGATTGGATATTTTACAAAGAGAATTGCCCGATAGATATTTTGATGTTGGTATTGCAGAAGAACATGCGGTTACATTTGCCGCGGGAATGGCAACACAAGGAATAATTCCGGTTGTTGCAATCTATTCTACATTTCTTCAGCGTGCATTCGACCAAATGATTCACGACGTGGCGCTTCAGAAGTTACATGTTGTTTTTGTTTTGGATCGCGCCGGACTTGTTGGTGCAGACGGACCGACACATCACGGTGTGTTCGATCTAACGTATTTGCGGCTGATACCCAATATGGTTGTAATGGCTCCAAAAGATGAGGCAGAACTACGCGATATGCTTTACACAGCTATAAATTATTCTAACGGACCGATAGCTATCAGATATCCGCGCGGCACGGCGCTTGGAGTTCCGTTGAATGCCGGATTTCAAAACCTTCCGATAGGCAAAGCAGAAAAAATTTACAGCGGCAGGGATCTTGCAATCCTGGCTTCGGGCAGCATGGTAGAGTATGCAAAGAAAGCATCGGAGAAACTCTTTGCCGAAGGTATTCGTTGTGAAATTATTAACATGCGTTTTGTAAAACCTCTCGATTCGGAAATGCTGGATGATATTTCATTACGTTTTGAAAAAATTATAACGATTGAAGAAAGCTCTATTGTAGGCGGTATGAGCTCGGGAATTCTGGAGTACTTTGCATCGAAAAATTACAAGAACGATATTCTGCGTCTCGGGCTTCCGGATAAATTTGTCGATCATGGTACCCAGGAAGAACTCCATAAGATTCTTGGAATCGATCCTAACGGAATAGCGAACAACGTAAAAAAATTTCTTAAGAGAAATCTAAATCGAGGTATAGTTGCCTGATGGGTAAAACGAAAGTTGCTGTAATCGGACTTGGTGGCGTTGCACAACTTGTGCATCTTCCTAATATCGTGAAACTTACCAATGCCGAAGTTGCTGCTGTTGCAGAAATCAATAAGAACAGGTTGAAAACCATCGGAGATAAGTTTGGTATCGAAAAACAGTATTCAGATTACAAAGAAATGTTAGCCAACGAAACTATTGATGCGGTAATAATTGCAACACCTACTAATACGCATTTAGAAATTGCATCGGAATGCCTTAAGGCGAAGAAGGACTTATTGATTGAGAAACCGATTGCAAGAAATCTTTCCGAAGCCAAAGAAATAAATTCATTGGCGAAGAAGCTAAAGAAAAAAGTGATGGTTGGTATGAACCTGCGTTACCGTCCGGATGCAATGCTGATGAAAAGTCTGGTCAACAGCGGCGAATTAGGCGAGATATTTTACATCCGGTGTGGTTGGCTTAGAAAAGAAAGTTCGGAACAAAAATGGATGTTCAATAAAAATGTTTCCGGCGGCGGAGTTATTATCGATTTGGGAATACTCGTTTTAGACCTTGCATTATGGATTATGAATGATACGAAAATTAAAAGCGTGTCGGTTCAGAAGTACAGCCAGAGTACAAAAGACGTTGAAGATTCTGCGGTTGGTTTCCTTCGCTTCGATAACGGGCAGGTCATTAATTTTGATGTAAGCTGGGTGCTTCATTCCGAAGCCGATTCGTTTAACCTTACGGCGTACGGTACGAAAGGCACTGCACATCTAAATCCTCTGCGTGCTTACCGCAGAGTGGATTCGACCCAGATCGACTATACACTTTCTAATGTTTCCGGTTCTTCAAACTTTTTTAAGAAATCTTACGAGAATCAACTGAAACATTTTGTGGGGGCTGTGCGCGATACCAATGCGGTAATTTCATCTGCCGATGATGCTGTACTGCTGATGAACCTTCTGGAAGTGATGTATAAATCAGCCCGTTCAAAAAAAGAAATAAATTTTTAATTCTATGAAAACTAAAATACTTTTAGTAGACGACGAAAAAGACATTGTTGAATTTCTCCAGTATAACCTGGTACAGGAAGGATTCAAAGTTATAACGGCTTACAACGGTAAAGATGCGCTCGATAAAATTTCTGCCAAGCCGGATCTGGTAATTCTTGATATTATGATGCCTAAGATGGACGGTTACGAAGTTTGCACACGTATTAGAAGCATGGATGAGTACAAAAACATTCCGATTATTTTTCTGACAGCTAAATCATCCGAGATAGATGAAGTGCACGGCTTGAACCTTGGTGCTGATGATTTCATTCAAAAGCCAATCTCGCCAAAAAAATTGATTGCAAGGGTAAAATCCAATTTGCGGAAAGCCGAGTCTGTTCAAAGCGGCACGCAGACATCAAAAGAAATTACTGCCGGACCTCTTGTGATCAATAAGGAAATGTATCAAGTTCTGCTTGATGACAAACATATTGTTCTTCCGAAAAAGGAATTTGAAATTTTGGCTTACCTTGCTTCAAACCCCGGTAAAGTGTTTCACCGCGACAAAATATTAAGCGATGTTTGGGGAAATGACATTTATGTAGTTGAAAGAACTATAGACGTGCATGTCAGAAAAATTCGTGAGAAACTCGGTAAGCATGCAGATCTTATCGAAACTATTAAAGGGGTGGGATACCGTTTCAAAAATGTTGACTGAACCGGGGGAGAATATTATGGGTGCCTTTCGAAGGAGTTCATCCCCGAGGGGGTTGATTTCCCTAGGACATTCCCTAAGGAAAAAATTACGGGGTAAAACTTCTCTTCTGTCAATTACTTTCCTGGGTGCTGTAATTATAATTGTTTCGCTTCTTCAAATCAGTTCCAATGACATCTTATTGGTTATCCTGGTCTTAATCGTTTTCGTTTTGCTGATAACTCTATGGCTGCGCGACAAACACAAATCCGAAGTAAAAAAAATTCTGAGGGTAATCAATAAAATCAGAACCAACTTGTTAAACTCCGTAAATGAAATCGAATTGGGAAAAGATTTGAAAGAACTCGAAACGGAAATTAAATCGATGTTTCTTCGTACACAAAATGACATAGCTAATCTAAAAAAATTAGAACAGGTACGGACTGAATTTTTGGGAAATGTTTCTCACGAATTACGTACGCCAATTTTTGCGATTCAAGGATTTATAGAAACGCTTCTTGACGGCGCTATAGACGATACAAAAGTTAACCGGACATTCTTGCACAAAGCCAATCAGCATACTATCAACCTGAATAATTTGTTAAATGACCTTATCGATATTTCGATGATAGAGTCCGGTCAGATGCAAATGAGCTTCCGGTATTTTAACGTACATGATTTTCTTGAAAATATTGTTCATGATTACTTACCCCAGGCAGAGTACAAGAAATTGGAATTGCGGATGGTGCTGTTCGATAAAACGTTGCAGCTTTTTGGTGATAGGCAACGACTCAAGCAAGTGATGACGAACCTGATTATGAATGCCATCAAGTATACCGAAAAAGGTTTGATAGAAGTCGGTGTGAAAGATGAAAAAAATTCTGCGAAGATTTTTGTGCATGATACCGGTATCGGAATTTCTGAAGAAGATAAATCAAGAATCTTCGAACGGTTCTACCGTGTTGATAAGGACAGATCACGCGAAATGGGCGGAACAGGATTGGGATTGGCGATTGCAAAGCATATAATTGAAGCACATTCATCAAAAATAGAAGTTAAAAGTGAAATTGAAAAAGGAAGCGTGTTCTCATTCCGGCTGAAAAAATAATCTCTTAACATTTCAGAATTGTTTCGTCGGAAATTTTGAGCGAATAATTTTCCTCAACGTATTAAAAATCCGGAATTTTCCATTTAGTGAAATAACAGTTACCTAATTTTTAGGGAGTCCCTATTTGACATGGATTGGGCGTTTCTCTTATATTTACACCTCAAAAATTGAATGTTTGGAGGATTAAATGTTTGCAGTTGTTGACATTGCCGGTCAGCAGTTCAAGGTGATTGAAAACGGGAAGTATTATGTTCCGCTCTTACAAGCAGAACCTAATTCCGACATTACTTTTGATTCTATACTTCTCATTGGCGACGAAAAGTCGACCCAAGTAGGTACTCCTACAATTAAAGGTGTCAAAGTTCAGGCTAAAGTTTTGGAACATCTGAAAGATGAAAAAGTTATTGTTTTCAAAAAGAAAAGAATAATCTCTTATAAACGTAAAAGAGGTCATCGGCAATTTTTAACAAGAATTGAAGTTACTAAGATAGCTTAGTAACAGAGGATTAAATTATGGCACATAAAAAAGGTCAAGGTTCGTCAAGAAACGGTAGAGACAGTAACCCGCAGTATCTAGGAGTTAAAACTTTCGGCGGAGAAAAAGTAACTGCAGGTTCAATTCTGGTAAGACAAAAAGGAACAAATTTCCATCCCGGTAAGAATGTAAAGAAAGCAGGGGATCATTCGTTGTTTGCTACGATTGACGGATTTGTAAAATTCGAACGGAAGAGAAACGATCGTAAATTTATCAGTGTTTACGAAACCACTGCACAGTGAGTAAAATAATTAGTACCTACCTTACGCAAGGTTTGATTGACTGTGAAAAATTTAAATTGCAAAACGAGTATTTGCTCTAATAAAAATAAATTGAGCAGTCTACACTTTCTCAATCTCTATTTTATCAACGTTCTTTTCTTTGTCGATAGCAAAACAGTTGATCTCATCATCAACGACAGAATAAATTAAATATTTTACCGAAGTATCGTTAGCAAGACGAATATCTTCTTCCGACATTCTTGCTGGAGAGTTTGGGTGTGAATGATAAACTGCAATCAGCTCTCTTCCATTTTGCCGTGCATATTTAAGCGCCTTAAATTGTTCTTTAGGATCAAAAGTAAAATGTTCGTTCGATTTATCGACATTGGTCATATAAATAATATCTGTTACCGTGTTGCCGCTGCCTGCAAGATATCCACATGCTTCTAGCGGGAAATCTTTTTTGCCGTGCTCTGATATTTTATTAATTATCTCTCCTGGAATCTTGAACATCATTCATCCTTTTTGAATTATTATTTGATAAATATCGTCCTCGAGATTTTTTATCTCAATAACTTTATTGCCCTGTTCGGTTACTGTTTTGGGAACATTTTCAAGCGGTTCGCCTTCTTTTAATATTACCTCGAGAATATCCCCTTTAGACAGCTTTTCCAGTTCGAGTTTGGTCTTTACAAAAGTCATAGGGCAGTGCTCTTTTGTAATGTTGAGGGTTGTTGTTTTCATATGAATAATATTTCTCCGTTTTCCGCAAGACTTAAAAATTTAGCAACACCGAGAATTTCTTTAACATCAGGAATGAAATCCTCCTTTTTCAGTCCGAGTATATTAATCGACATCTCGCAGGCAAAGAAATTTACCTTAAGCAGTATGGATGCATCTACTAATTCTTTCAAAGTTGCAACGTTTCTTTTTTTCATAAGATTTGTCATAAGTTTTGGACTGGCACCGGCAAAATTTAGCCGGCTTAGAGGTAAATGAGAAAAACCGCCCATTAAAAAATTAAAAGTACGTGATAGATATCCGCTTCCTATTGCATTTCTATTTTTATGTTTTTTAATAACATTTAATCCCCAGAATGTAAAAAAAAGATTGACCTCATAATTAACTGCAGCGGCGCCTGAAGCAATAGTAAACGCCGCAACAGCTTTGTCAAAATCTCCGCTGAATAAGACGATGGATATTTTCTTTTTATTTGTCATTGTTATTGCTCCTTGAAATTAATTTCACAAACAGGTTGTTCATAATCATGAAGTTCGGTTATTGATGGATTATCTCCACAAACGGAACACATCTCATTTTTCTTAAGTTCTATTTCTCTGAAATGTGTTGTTAGTGCGTCGAATGTTAAAAGTTTGTTTGTCAATAATTTTCCTTTGCCGAGTATATATTTCAATGCTTCCACAGCTTGAATTGTTCCGATAACACCGGCAACCGCACCTAAAATTCCAGCTTCGCTACAAGTTGGAATAACTCCTTTTGGAGGCGGCTCTTTGAAAATACATCTGTAACACATATTGCCCGGCGTGTGCGTAAAAGTCTGTCCGTTAAATCTTAAAATTCCAGCATGCGAGTAGGGCTTTTTTAGCATTACGCATGCATCGTTCACTAAAAATTTTGTCGGAAAGTTGTCTGTCCCGTCAACTATAAAATCATATTCTTTGAAAATCTCGATTATGTTTTGGGATGTTAGTCTTGTGTTGTATGTGTTAACTTTTACGTCCGGATTTATCTGCTCTATTTTGTTTTTTGCAGATTCGACCTTTGGCAAATTGACATCGGGTGTAAAATGAATTATTTGTCTCTGCAAATTGCTTAAGTCGACCACGTCGCTGTCGACAATGCCTAATGTACCTATTCCTGCGGCAGCAAGGTAAGTCAAAACAGGCGCACCTAGCCCGCCTGCACCAACGACAAGAATTTTAGATTCTAAAAATTTTTTTTGTCCTTCACCGCCGACCTCATTTAGTATAATGTGCCGGCTGTATCTATAAATCTGATCTTCAGAAAAATTCATTTTAATTTTCCTTTCAAATTTTTTTCAGAGATTGGTTAAAATCTTCCATTATATCATTAATATTCTCCAGTCCTACAGAAATTCTAATCATATTGTTGGAAACCCCGGCTAACTTTTTTTCTTCTTCGGTACAGTTAAGATAAATTGTAGAATCCGGATGAATTACTAACGTACGTGTGTCACCAATATTCGCTAAATTTTTTGCCAGCTTCAGATTATTAATAAATTTGAAACACGCTTGTTTGGATTCGAGAAAAAAAGTTAAAAGCCCGCCGAACTTGTTGGAAAATTGTTCTTTGCCAATGTTGTGAAATTTATTTTCTTTTAGCCCGGGATAATTAACACCGGTTATTTTATCATGGGACTTAAGATGCCCGGCTAATTGAAGTGCATTGCTGCAATGTTTTTCCATTCTTAACTGCATGGTTTCCAATCCAAGTATATGCAGGAACACATTAAACGGCGAAGGTGTAAATCCAATATTCTGATATATTTTTGAACGCGCCGCAGCAAGAAAAGCAAAGCCTCCTGCTTTTTTATTTAACTCTTTAATTTTATTTATTGTTGAATTTTTCCAATTATAATTTCCGGTATCTACCAGAATTCCGCCGACAGCCGTGCCGTTTCCAGTAATATATTTTGTTGCAGAATGAATAATTAAATCCGCACCAAAATATTTTGAACGCCACAGGTATGGAG
>CAZQQC010000128.1:0-8232 GCA_964595365.1 uncultured Melioribacter sp. | reverse complement strand
ATCAAAATCAGCCCGAGCATAATCGGCAATAATTATCGAAGGATTAAACCGGTGCAATGCCAGCACAAAATCTTTTGAAGTACCAACACGCTTCAATAAAAACTTCAATCCTCTTTTTTTAAGAAAAGATTCAATCGACACGGCTTCGATGTCGTTGTGTTCAAGAAGCAAAATATTTATTTGCCGGCGCTTAGACTTTGCAGTTTTTTTTCGATGAGGCGCTACAGAATCTTTTCCTAATAGAATACTCATTTTAGTTATCACCTATCATTTTAAAATAGGTTGTTTATTAAATTTGGAACATCCCGGCTTATAAATAAAAAAGTAGAATTAAACCCATTTAGTTATCTGCATCATTAATTCCTCATTGTCGCCCGGGAAAACTTTAAACTCATCTATCAATTGTTTAGCAACCAAAGATCTCAAATCCATTCGTCCTAATATTTTCTGTTTCTCAAAAGTTTTTATCTCGGTTTCTTTTTTTTCGCCTTCTTCTAAAAAAGCTAAAACAGTAACTCCCATTCTGGAATTATCACGAATAGAAAAAATGTCTATTCTGCCGGAAGTTGCGTGCGAAATTACGAGCCGTGCAATTTCAGAAATAATTGCAGCAAGAACGCTTGCGGGTCCTTTATCTAAACCGATTTTTTCTGCTATCCAACGAACTTTAGAACGAACCGCAGGGATCTGGTTTTCCGATTTTATTTTAACCGATATAGCTCCGCTGAACATAATTCTTTGTCTTTTCTACTCTTTGTGCAAAAAATCCCTTAAAATATTTTGCTTTTATTCCGCAATCATTTAAAAAATGTTTCGGTTAATACTATTCCGGTAATGTCTTGTTGATTCAATAACATGGTCATTTGATTTTAACCATTTTTTTTGTTTGAACAAATGTTTTTTGTTTTACAGTATTATCTATGGCGTTTGCAATAATGGTATAAAAATATACCCCGCTTGCCAGGTCAAATCCGTTAAATTGAATTTCATAAATTCCAGCATCAAGTTTTAAGTTCTGAACTATGTTTCTGTACTCTCCCAGGATATCGGAGATCATAATCTGAACATCGCAACCGGTAGATAAAGCAAACCGGATGATGGTTTTAGTGTTGAACGGATTAGGATAATTTTGAAATAATTCGAATCTATTTGCTTCACCGTCAATCTGGGTCAGTCTATCGTTCTTGCCGGCAGTGGTAAATTTTCGCGTTTCGGACCAGCCGCTGTTACCAAATTCATTAAATGCATTTACAGACCAATAGAATGTTGTAGCAGGAAGCATGTCTTTTATTTTTAAATTTGTGTTTGTAATGTCCGTCGTATCAATTATTTTTTTTGTGAAACTATTGTCCGTAGAAATTCGTACTGAATAACTTTCGGCATGTTCAGACGCTTTCCATCTAAGTGCCGTACTAACCGAGATAATTTTTTCATCATCTGCCGGAAATAAAAGAATAGGCACAGAAGGCGGGCTTCCTGTTGTTGTGAATGAATACCATTCTGAAAATGTTCCGGCTGCAAATGTGCTTTTTTCTTTTGGAAGAGATCTTACATGCCAATAATAAACTTTCCCGTATTCTAATCCACGTTTAACAAAACTTGTATCGTTTACAATAACTGTGTCGAGGATGATGCTGCAAATAGAGGGAGAACTTGCTACCTGTAAATTATAAGAACCAGCATTTGCAATATTCGACCATTCAAAAGTTACATCGATAGGAATTTTTATTGAATTATTTTTGGGAGTAACAAGAGCCGGATAATTCAATAACGCTTCTGCTGTTGTGAACATTCTTGTAGATGTAAAATTGCTTTTGCCCGAATTATTTATTGCTCTTACGTGCCAAAAATATTTTTGCGAAGCGGACAAGTCGCGTATTAAAACCGATGTGGCGTTCGCAATAGTTGAGTCGAGTAAAATGTTAGCGAAAGAAGAATCCCTGGAGAGTTGCATGCTATATAAATCTGCGAATTCAACCTGAGACCAGCTTAAAATTACCGAATCTGATATTCCTTGAGCCTTGTTCAACGGAAAAGAAAGTTGTGGAGTTTCTGGAATTGTTATTGAATCTTTTAATGCGAATTTAATGGAGTTTATCAACGGCTGTTTACCGGAATTTGAAAGAACTCCTGCACCAAGTTCCCAAATAAAAACTCCGGATAACTTTTTTTTTTAGCGTATTCAATTTTTGCTCTAGAACTACGTTCATCATCGTAAGAAACAAACATATCGCTCCAATCGCAAGGAGTATCAATTTGCAGATAAGGGGCATACGCACTTGAATCCCAGCGATAAAGATCGGGGCGGAAGTATTGTTCAATAATTTGGTAATAAGGAATGTTAGGAAACAGTTGAGGTGGATCTACCCATTTCTGTCTTGGTTCCGTAACTCCGCCTGTACTTGTTCCGCTGCCTCCTTGCCATTTATAACCGTAAAAATCTATCCCGATACCTATTTTTTCTACGGGCACACCGGCGGCAATAAAATTTTCTACCATACCGGCGGCAGAAGGCACCAATCCTCCAGAGCCCGGAAACTGATATCCACCATCGTAGAGAGGCGCATTATGCCATGTAACCCATCCACCCCACGGTCCCGATAGGTCGTAAGTCATCAGATTGATTAAATCGAAATACTGATATATCTGAGCAAAAATTTGTCCCTGTGTACCGTTTGCCGCAGTTAGCATTGAATTAGGTTGTAGAGTAGCCATTGCAGCTCTTAATGCAACAATAAATGAAATATATTGCGTAGCGTCCGATAGTTCCAAAGGCTCCCAATCAATATCTATTCCGTCGTAACCTCGCGTTTTCATAAAGTTTACAAGGTTGTTAACAAATACGAAAAATCGAAGCGGGTTTGTAGCACCCCGGAATGCTTCGGCACTGTTCCAGCCTCCTACAGAAATTAAAACTTTTTTACCGGCAGAGTGTGCAGCTTTAACAAGTGCCCGGGAATTCGATTCTCTAATACTGTTCGCTTGATCGTCGAATGTTCCGTCTGCCTTTGGAAAAAGTGCGAAATGAATGACATAGTCCAATATGCTAAAATCAATTTTTTCAGCCGGCAGTCTTCCGTTATTATACCATCCTTGCATCCAGCCGGCATAATAAGCACCAATTTTTATGTTCGATTGAGCGTTCATTTTAAATAAGCATCCTGTTGTTATAAAAATTATTATTAGCAACTCTATCAATAGATACAATTTTAATCCGTTTATAATCATGTAACATATCATACTTTTGTTTGTAGCCGGGTATAATTATTAACTGTTATTTATGGTCTTCCGGGAGGAGGCGGGAATGAATTATTAGAATTATTTGTGCCCTTTGACGTGCCTACAATTATATAAGTTACTGCAGCGGCAACAGCAGCTATGCCTATTCCAGCCCACATAAGCATATTCGAACCTTCTTCAACTTTCTCGGCTTGCACTACAAAGTAAAAATCTTCCCCTGAAATTCCATTCGGGAAATCATTTACTATTTTCCAGATAATGCTTTTGTTGCTTCCTGCAAAACGACCTTCTCCTATATCTCCCGAAACTGTCTGGGGTATGTAGACAAAATTTTTATCGTTCGCTTTTCTTAATGTCAAAGAGACTTTATACAATTGACTGCTGTTCCCCGGCAGATTATACGAGACAAAAACTTTTCCATTTGAAACAGTATAGTTTACGTTCTCTACATTATCGCTGTTGCTGTTACTGGAAGCCGATTGTGAAAAAACGTTCTGTACGATTAACAAAAATAATGAGAGTGAAAGTATTCCTGGTTTAATAAGAAATCTTGTTATTCTTTTCATAACGCTTGTACTTTCAAATTTTATTAATAAAGTTTTATTTGAGACTATTTTAAAAGAATCATTTTTTTCATCATGTTTATCTTCGAATGATCCGACAGACGATATAAATAGATTCCGCTCGAAACTATATTACTTTTGTCATCTGTTCCATCCCACCTAAACCAATACTTCCCCGGACTGAGCGCACCTTTGTAAATAGTTTTTACCTCGCTGCCAATAATATTATAAATGGAAATTTCAACTTCCGATTCGATAGGAATCGAGACGGGAATTGTTGTTGAAAGATTAAACGGATTCGGGTAGTTGTTACCGAGGTTAAAATCAGAGGGCACTGCAACTACTGGATTATTTTGTGTGTCCTTGCCTGCAATTATCTTAATAGATGTTCGGGAAGAAACCGGAGTAAATTGATATTGATAATTTGTGCCTTCGGCAGAAGGAATTTCTTTTAGGTTAATCCACTTGTTTGCAATTGCATCGAAAAGAAATATGTTCAAGTTGCGCGGCACTTCTTTAAAATCGAATGTTAAAGTTACCGGCTTCCACGCCGGCGATAATAATTCGAAAGTCCATTCGAAGGAATCGGCTAAAGATGGTTTTATATCGCTTGCAAAAACCGGATAATCTTCATCCCATTCCGGATGTAGAAAATAAATTGTCGGCACCGCTCCCCAGTTCCGCGGCTTGTGAATATCAAGGCGATTGTAATTGTTTGTTACTTGCGAAGAAACTCCAAACCAGGCTGTACTGTCAACATAGCCGTCCACGTTAAGTTTTACATTTACTGTCCATTCTTTATCATTAGTTTGTTTGTTCAACTGTTTTTTGATAACAGATGCGACTGTTTTTGAAATTTTAGATGGAACTTCGAGCATGGAAAGATTGGTGGAATTAAAAAAGTAAAATCCTTCAAAAGGCATTAAAGTTATGGAAATGTTGAATGAGCCGTTGAAAGAATAAATCGGTTCGGTAATATTATTGATCGTCTTAATTAAATCCCACGCAACCGGCAAGGTTAAGGGATTTGTAATCAGATTCCATCCGCTGTGAAGTGGTATTTCAACATTATTGTAATTATTCAAAGGAGCGTTTTCAACTGTAGCTTTAATTTTTACAGAACCTTTATTAATTATCCAAAACGCTTTTCCTATCGAATAGAAGAAATTATTTTCGTTGTAGTTAACCAGATAATTATTTGGCGCACCATTATCCCAATACGCTTGCCAATTCTGAAGTCTTGCCCCCTGCAGAAAATTAGTAAGAGGGACCTGGCTTGTACCCGGTATGCCTATAATCTTATAATCGGAAGATTTGTACCTGGAGAGTTCTTCATACAGTGGAAAAGTTATTGCCGTATCTATACTAATATAAGTAGGCGTGCTGCTTCTTGTTGTAAAACGCCACGAGGAACTGTACGGATACCAATTATTATTTACATTAGCTCTTACCCGCCAGTAGTAAGTTGTGTAATTGTCTAAATTTTCTAATTTAAAATAAGTTTTTGCTGTTGAGTCACTCACAACAATTGAAGAGAAATCCGGTTGTTTTGATAGCTGCAGCTGATATTGCCGTGCATTCTTTACCGAATCCCAAATACATAATGCCGCAAGTGAAATATTTCCTATACCATCGGCAGGAGAAATCAGAACCGGCACAAAATTCTCATTGTTCAATGTTGTAAAACTCCAAACCGAAGACCAATCGCTTATGCCGGCACTGTTTCTAGCATTAACTCTCCAAAAATATTGTGTTGTCTGTTTAAGGGGACCGACTTGCTTGGAGCTGGATGTTATTGCTGAGTCGTCATAAACAATGTTGCTAAAAGAAATATCTTTTGATAGTTGCAATCTATATTTAGTGGCGGTCAATATATTATTCCACAATAAAATGGGATTTAGCGGTTCATCGTTCGTACCGTTTGCCGGAGAAACTAAGACAGGTGCGGAAGGAATTGTTTGTCCTTCAGCAGTTGTAAAATTCCAAACAGTTGACCAGCTACTTACACCAGTACTATTTTTTGCACTAACCCTCCAAAAATACTGGGTTCCGCCGGTAAGCGAACTAACTTGTTTAGAGCTGGCTGTAATCGTTGAGTCATCAAAAATTTTGACATTGAAAGCGGCATCTTTTGCAATTTGCATATTATAATTTGTTGCATTCGTTACACTGTTCCAGCTTAAAGTTAACGTTGTTGATTTGCCTGTGGAACCGTTTGCCGGAGAAACTAAAACAGGTGTGGAAGGAATTGTTTGCCCGCCTGAAGTTGTAAAACTCCATGTAGATGACCACGGGCTTTGTCCGCCAGCATTTATAGCTTTGACCTGCCAAAAATAAGTAGTACTATTTTGCAGATTATTAACTTGCCGCGACGTTCCCACTATTTTATAATCGGTATAAACCATGTTAGAAAATGCTTGATCGGTTGCCACCTGAATAAAATAATAGTCAGCATTTGTCACCGGATTCCAGGTGAATGTAATTGAAGTCAGCTGATTTGTAGATTTGTCAGCAGGTGAAACAAGCGTTGGTTGAGAAGGAGGTTGTATTTGTCCGCTTACTGTAGTGAAACTCCAAACAGAAGACCAACCGCTTGAACCTGCTGAATTAATAGCCTTTACACGCCAATAATAATTTGTAGAAGCAGCAAGGTTATTTGCCTGATACGTTGTTCCTCTTATTGATGAATCTGCAATAGTTGGGTTCGAGAACGATTGATCCGTAGCTATTTGAAGCCAGTAATGGTCTGCACCCGTTGCAGCATTCCAGCTTAGAGCAATAGTGGCAGGTTGATTTGTAGAACCGTCTGCCGGAGAAATCAATATTGGCGCCGAAGGAATTGTTTGCCCGGGAGCGGTTGTAAAACTCCAAACCGAGGACCAGTCGCTGGTAAAAAGTAACGCAGTTGCATTTACTCTCCAATAATATGTTGTGCCTTTGGCAAGTGAATTTAATGCGTAAGATTGATTTGTAATTCCAGAAACGTCTACCAACAGATTATTAAAAGATGCATCGGTGGAAACTTGAACGTGAAATGAAGAACCCGACGACTGCCATGTTAAGGTTACCGGTGCTGAAAGATTAGTAGAACCGTCGCGGGGAGAAACCAATGTAGGAGGCGAAACAAACTGTGCTGAAACCTGCCCTGTATATAGCAGACAGCCAAATATCAGAATAAAAATAAATCTGGTTTTTTTTGTTTTTTTTCTAGTCATAAAAACGTCTCCATCGTTATACAATTCTGGGAGTAAGTTTTCCATTCTCCTTTAGCGTGTTATCTTTGGATTTACTATTCCGTCTGACGGTATTCAGGTTTTCAAAATTTATCTTTGAAAGATGAACAGGCACATTATATATATCCGTAATTTTTTTTATCCTGTTGAAGATTTCAAATTCGGTTTTCTCTTTTGCCAAAACAATTTCATCAAACTTTCCTTTTCTCAACAAACCTTCCAATTTCCAGTGTCCGCCGTAAATAGGGTAACCGTTCATAAATTTTCCTTCCAGTTCGGGGTCATCGTCGAGAAAGCCTACAGGAATTTTTTTATCATGTTCCGATTGAAGCAGTGTTTGCAAAGCAATCATTCCTTTCCAATCGGCACCATAGATAAGAATTTTTTTTCCGGCTGCCGATTCTCGGTTAAACAGGTAATTAAGAGCGTGAAATAAAATTCTTGAACCGGCGACCATGCTTATCAAAAAATAAAAGTCGAGCATCATAAATATGTTTATATGGGAAGATGCAGAAAGGAAAGGCGCAAGACTCATAATAATTGCTGTTAATAATACTGCTATTAGAACCGACCGTAGTATTTGTAAAAAATCTCCCAGCCCCAATAAAACGGTTTTACGTTTATATAAACATCCGAATGTAAATGCACTCAGCTGAATTATTACTATACCTCCAGCAGCAAGTAGTTCCGGTGTCCCCGGATTAAAAAAAACAGGTTTATAAGTTGAGATAGTTAAAATGTAGGAAAGTGTTAAAGCCGCTGTAATTGATAAAGCATCAAGACAAAATTGTAGTGCGGAATATTTTAATATTGTTAAGCTGTAAAGTTTTAAGAGTATTCCATTTTTGAAAAGTGCCATTTCTTTGTAACCTAATTTTCTTGCCGCAACAGCCAAAAAAATTCCAACACCTATTATTATTAAAGAAGCATTTAGGCGGCCTGCAGTAACTAAAACCGCACATACTCCGAAAGCAGACGAGACGAGATAAAGCATAATAACCGTGGTCCGCTGCGAAAATCCTGAAGCCAATAGCTGGTGATGAATGTGTCTTTTATCAGGCAGAAACATAGAATAAAGTTTTTTTGTTATAGAACTTTTCATTGGCTGACCCGGGAGAAACCACGCAAGCATGCGCCTCAACATAGACATTGATGTATCTATAATTGGAACGCCGAGTGCAAGCAGAGAAATGATC
>CAZQQC010000127.1:0-8313 GCA_964595365.1 uncultured Melioribacter sp. | reverse complement strand
GGCAAATTGATCGTGAACAATTTTATTCCCTTGTTCGTCAAGCGTTTCCTTTGCAATCGGAATCGGTCGAATAGATTTTGTAAGCACAGAAAACGATCTAGAATGAACGGAAATTTCCCCGGTCTTTGTTTTGAAAACAAATCCTTCCACACCAATTATATCTCCTATATCAAGAAGCTTGAATACATCGTAGTAATCACCTATATCATCTTTCTTCAAATAAATTTGAATCTTTCCCTCTTTATCTTGAATGTGGGCAAACGATGCCTTTCCCATTCTCCTTATTGCCATAATTCTACCGGCAATCTTCACGGTTTTGTTTTCGTACAGTTCAAAATTATTTTTGATTGTGGCAGAATAATTATCTACATCGTAACTGTATGCATATGGAGGAATTCCTTTGTTAAAAAGTTCTTTCAATTCTTCATGCCGTCTTTGAACAAGTGTATTATAATCGGGTTCCTGTTCTGCGGCAGCCTGTGACGGTAGATTCGTATTATCCAAACTGCTTTCTCCTTGTTAATCGATTAAACAAAATTAATTTCTAGAAAAATTTACAAGCCGGTTGCAAACACTATCCGTAATATAATTTGCGAGAGCAGGCGGCGCTAAAAAATTATTTATGATTATCGAAAAAATCAAACGCTCGCCTGAGACAGTTGTTAAATAACCCGAAAGTGAAGAGACGTTATTATTATAACCGGCTTTAGCATGAACGTTATTTTCTGCAGAATTTTTTTTCATTCGGTCTATCAATGTTCCATCCACACCGGCAATTGGCAGCGAATCGTAAAATTCGTCGAAGACTTCACTCTTTGCCATGTATGAAAGCAAATTGACAATCTGACGCGGTGTAACCAAATCTAATCTTGATAAACCCGAGCCGTCAGCCATAACCATGTAGTCGGCATTAATTCCCATAGAATTGAAAATTTCTTTGCATGCTTTTACGCCTTCGTCAATCGATCCATAATTATAAATTTCGGAGCCGATTGTTTTCAATATTTGTTCGGCGTAAAAATTATTGCTGTTCTTGTTTAGTTCCTTGATAAGAGTTTTCAAAGGTAAAGAGCGATGGACTAAGATCGGTGTAAGATCGTCGTAGCTGATTGGTCTATCCGAGCTTTCAATTGTTCCGACTTTTCCTTTAACAACAATTCCTTTTTTTTCGAAGACTTCTTTCATCACGGTTAAGAAATACATTGTCGGATCTGAAATGGAAATTCGATCGATAAACGGCTGAGAACCTTTCTTTATCTCTCCTGTAATGCTGATTAAATTTGTTCCCCGCACTCTCGAAATGGAAACCGGTGTTACGGGTTCTCTTTCAACAGTAATCACTTTAGCTGCAACCGTAACGTATTTCGTATCGGGAGTTAAGATTACGTTCGCCGGAAAATTAGGTTCGGCGGGCTCAACTTTTATTTCTATACTATTGTCGTTGAAGCTCAATGCACCGCTGGGAGCTTCAAACCATTCGGATTCGTAATCTAATTCCCAGCCTTTTCCTAAACCAATGTTATCGAACAGGGAGTCATCGCCAAGAATATTTTCATTGATTACCCAAATTCCTTTCGACTTAAGCGTGTCTGCCCAATCTTCAAAAACTTTTGTAACTTTTCCGTCGTTAAATCTTCCGGAAATCGATGGATCGCCCGCACCTTGCACAATCAAATTGCCATGCAGAACACCTTTCTTAATTTTTCCGTTCACAAATAAATTTGTTTCGTACCTATAATCTTCACCGAGTAGTATCAAAGCTGCGGAGGAAGTAAAAAGTTTCATGTTGGATGCTGGAACAAAAAGCTTATCGGCGTTTCTTTTATACAAGACTTCACCCGTTTTGTGAGATTTTATTACAACACCAATGAATGCATCATTGAAATTCGGATCATTAAAGTAGTCGTCGAGCTGGTCCCGCAATTCGTTCAGTGTGCTTGATGCCGGATTAGTTTTACGCAATGATAAAGTATCTTTTTGTGCGAACGCAGCCGAAGCAAAAACAAAAGTTAAAACAAATATTTTACTTACCGTATGTTTCATAAATTTTTTGTATTTCAGCTAAAGATAATTTTCTGTAACCACCTGCCGGTATTCCCTTCGCTGTAAAATTGCCGTAACCGATACGTTCGAGCTGGGTGACAAAATAACCGAGAGCAGAAAACATATTTTTAACGAAATGATTCCTCCCCTCAATAGTTATTACCAGAATTCTTTTCCAATTTTTTTTGTTCAGAAATTTTATTTCTTTGAAGCAGCTTTTTTTACCGTCAAGGTTTATTCCTTTCAGAAGTTTCAGTTTATCTTCTTCCTTAAGTTCTTTATTCAAAGTTACTTTGTATTCGCGCGGTACAAGATTCTTAGGATGAGTAAGAAAATTTGTGAAGTCACCGTCGTTTGTTAGAAGAAGTACACCTGTTGTGTTGTAATCAAGTCTGCCTACGGGAAAAATTTTTTGACCTGTCTGCCCGAAAGACGGCTTAGTCTTAATCAAATCTATAACCGTTTTTCTCCCTTTTTCATCTGCAGTAGATGTAATAAATCCCTTCGGTTTGTTAAGAAGAAAATAAACTTTTTTCTGCTGGCAAAGTTTTTCACCATCAAGCGTAATAACATCATTTTCGGAATCAATTATTAGCGCAAGCTCGCTAACGGTTTTTCCGTTAACGCTTACCCTTCCTGCCTTAATAAATTCTTCTGATTTTCTCCGGGAGGCAATACCGCACGCAGCAAGATATCTATTCAATCGCAGTTTCATCTTCGGAATCAACTTTTAATTCACTCTCGTTCTCGGAATTCTCTTCTAAAGTTTCCTCAACAACTTCTTCAACGCCGTTCATCATAATACGTCTTTTCTGTTCAAGAAAGTCTTCGTCTTTCATTATCTCTTCTATCTCTCTCGGTTTTGGTAAATCGGTAATCGCGTTCAAACCGAAATATTTTAAAAATTCATCTGTGGTAACATAAAGCAACGGACGACCGACGGTCTCTGCTCTTCCTTTAATGGTTATGAGATTTTTTTCTAGCAGTGTATTCAAAGTATAATCCGAGTTAACACCGCGGATAGTTTCTAGTTCGGGTTTTGTAAGAGGCTGTTTGTAAGCAATGATAGCTAAGGTTTCCAGCGCTGCCTGGCTTAATCTCCGTTTACTTTTTTCCGACGACAGGTATCCAACGTACTTTGCATGTTCCGGCTTTGTAGCGTGAACATAGCCGTGGGCAATTTTCAAGACTGTGAAAGCATTCCCGTTTTGTTCGTAACTTGCATTTAGTTCATTAACAGTTTGCTCAATATCTGCCTCGGTAATTTCCGTTTCGTTTCCATCAAGTTCTTTGATCGAATTTATAATTTCTTTCTGTGCTATAGGATCGTCCGATGCAAAAATAAGTGCTTCAATAACGGATTTATAAATGTTATCCATTTGCCAATCCATAAATGATAAAATCGTTTAGACTAAGTGATTCTCTCAAACCGATTCTTCCAGCTTTAACCATTTCCAGCATAGCTATAAACGTAACTACTATTCGAATTTTATCACGGATATCTACCATCAACTCGATAAAACTAATATTGTTTTTTTTCGAAAGTTTGCGGGTAATATATTCCATCTGTTCGTCAATCGTAACGTTCCATTTTTTAATTTGATGAACCGGTTCCGCCGGTCTATCGAGCATCGCTTTCTTGAAAGCTTTAATCAAATCATAAATTGAAATATTTTTCAGAAGAACATCGTAATTGGTTAGCGTTTCTTTGCTGTCCGAATCATAATTACCGCGGTAATTGTAAGTGCGCATGGTTGCTTCCATGAACGACAACTCTTCCGACATTTCTTTATAACGTTTATACTCCAGCAGTGCTTTGACAAGATCTGAACGTGGATCTATCTCTTCTCCTTTTTCATCAAGATCCCGCGGCAGAAGCATTTTTACTTTTATCTGCATCAGAGTTGCCGCCATTAAAATAAAATCTCCGGCAATTTCAAGATCGAGCTGCTCTAGAAGATGAAGATACTTCATAAATTCTTTTGTGATGCGTGAAATTGGAATGTTGTAAATATCAAGTTCATCTCTCTTGATGAAGAACAGAAGAAGGTCAAGCGGACCTTCGAATTCCTGTAGTTTTATCTTATACAATTTATCCAATCAGCATTTTGTTGCGTACTTCTTCCATTGTTTTTCTGGCAACAATGCGTGCCTTCTTCTCCCCTTCAATCAAAATATTTTTAACATGACTGGGATCGGATTCCAATTTTTTTCTACGCTCGATAATCGGCGCTAAAAATTCATTTATCTTTTCAGCGCATCGCAATTTGCATTCCACACATCCCAGAACGCCACTCCTGCAATCTCTTGCAATTTGCTCTGCTTCGGAAGAATTAAACTTTTGATGATAAGTGAACACCAGACAGATTTCCGGTCTGCCCGGATCGTTCTTTCTAATCTTTTGCGGATCGGTTACTGCCTTTCGGAGTTTTTGTTTGATTGTCTCCGGTTCATCGGAAAGAAAAATTGTATTGCCAGCGGATTTACTCATACGTTGTCCGTCTAAGCCGGGCAATCGGGCAAACTCGGTTATTTTTCCTTCCGGCTCTGGAAATATTGGAGCAGCGGGCGAATACTGCGAATTAAATCTTCTCGAAATCTCCCGTGTAATTTCGATATGAGGAAGCTGGTCTTCACCAACAGGCACAACCTCACCTTTGTATAAAAGAATATCTGCCGCTTGAAGAACAGGATAACCAAGATGGCCGTAAACCAAATTTTCGATGTTTAAATCGCGGACCTGTTCTTTCAGAGTTGGATTTCTTTCAAGCCGCGCTTTCGTAATCAGCATAGAAAAAATTAGAAACAATTCCGTGTGTTCTTTAATTTGAGATTGACGGAACATGGGCGATTTTTCCGGATCGAGTCCTGCAGCTATCCAATCGGTTACCATTTCAATTGTGTTCGTGTAGATATCTCTCGTTGTTAAATCGGTTGTTAGAACGTGATAGTCGGCAACGAGATGATAATTTTCATATTCGTCCTGAAGTTTTATCCAATTTTCTAGAGCGCCGACGTAATTGCCCAAATGCAGCTTACCGGTCGGTCTCATTCCGCTTAGAATTCTTTTCTTAGCCATTAGCAAAATAATTGATTCTGAAATTTGATGTGTAAAAATAAAGAAAAATTAGTTTACTTCACTATGCCTGGAAAAGATACCGCTTCCATGTATCGTCTAATCTTCCTGCACTGTTTCGGATAAACATAATATGATTCGGTGTGTACGGTTTGATCTTTAATTTCATACCGGCTTCTTCAGGAGACCTGTCCCCTTTTCTGTTGTTGCAAGGAAGGCAAGCGGCAACAAGATTTTCCCAGCTGTCGTCGCCACTTTTCGAACGCGGGATAACATGATCGATTGTAAGAGGAAGATCGGCTCTGCCGCAGTAAGCACACTTATGTCCATCGCGTTTTAAAATATTACGCCTGGTAAGAATAATTTTTTTGTAAGGGACTTTTATATAATCGTTGAGGCGAATTATACTTGGCCATGGGTACGATCTTGAAACAGCATGAATTTGTTTTTTGTCGTTATTGGCAACAAGTTCTGCCTTGCCTAAAAATATAAGCACAACTGCTTTTTTTACATTGCAGATCGTTAGCGGTTCATAGCTTTGATTGAGTAGAAGAACTTTTGCATTGAGTGATCCATTTGTTCCAAACTTCCTTTCGAAGACTTACCTCCAAATACTTAAAGAGAAAATTCAATACTTGGTTAATACTTTTTTCCTTAATATGATGGTGCAAATATCGTAATAACACACATATAATAAAAGTCTATTCCGAAATTTTTTTCCGCCGAATCAGTCGATTGTTATTACTCTTTTCTTTTTCTTTGTCATTAATTTGTTAGGAATAAAATCGACTATTGATTTCTTTAGAGCCTCGATTAATCGCTTCTTCACGTAATCTCTATGAGTCACAAGACTTACTTCTCTAACCGGCACGGGCGATTTAAAACGCCATATTAACTTTCTTTGATTAGCATTTAGACCGATCATTGCTAGTTCCGGGAGTATTGTAATCCCCTGGTTTTGATCTACCATACGGATTAGCGTTTCAATACTTCCGGCTTCATAGTGAAATCGTTTCCCTTCTTGCGAGATTTTTTGAAGGTCGCAGAGATTAATGATTTGGGAACGGAAACAATGCCCTTCTTCCAGAAGCCACAATTTATCTATATCTATTTCCCTAACAGAAATTTCTTTCTCCTTTGGGATAGAAGCAGATTTAGCAGAGTACAAAATAAACTCTTCATAAAAAAGCGGGGTTACCTTCAACGAAGCATGTTCGAGCGGTGTAACCAGAATAGCCGCATCTAATAGATTCTTTTTTAACTGCTCGATCATTCTATCGGTCGTGAGCTCAATAATTGTTAAATTAATTTCATCGTACTTCTTTAGAAATTTTTTAAGGAATAATGGAAGCATATAAGGTGCAAGTGTTGGTATTATGCCGATATGCAGCTCGCCCTTAATCTCTCCTTTCTTTTCGCTAACTATATCGGAAATTGCTTTTGTACCGCTTAGTACATTCCTGACAAGATCTATAATTTCTATTCCCAATTCAGTAGCTATTAATGGTTTTTTGCTTCTATCGAATATTTTTATTCCCAGTTCCTCTTCAAGTTTTTGCACTTGCATGCTAAGGGTAGGCTGAGTGACAAAACATTTTTCAGCTGCTGCGGAAAAATTTCTATAGGTATCGAGAGCAACTATATACTCAAGCTGAACGAGTGTCATTTTATATCATAGTTTTTTCTTATATAAAGATAATAAATATCGATTTGATTTATTACTCTTCAAAAGCCATTTTGTTATACAAATTTTATAAATCCGTAGATATCATTTTCAAACAAAAGAAAGGTAATTACAATGAATAACAATAAAAAGAAACTCACATCGGCGTCCGGCAGCCCGTATTACGAGTATGAAAATACACAATCTGTAGGGCCGCGCGGTCCACTCTTACTGCAGGATTATTTTTATCACGAAAAGATGGCTCACTTTAATCGCGAAAGAATACCGGAAAGAGTTGTTCACGCCAAAGGTTCGGGCGCATACGGTACATTTACCGTTACGCACGATATAACAAAATACACGAGAGCCAAATTGTTCAATAAAATTGGTAAAGAAACGAAAGTATTTGTTCGCTTCTCAACTGTCGGCGGCGAAAAAGGTTCGGCAGATACCGAAAGAGATCCACGCGGCTTTGCTGTAAAATTTTATACTGAAGATGGTAACTGGGATCTTGTAGGAAATAACACACCAGTATTTTTTATTAAAGATCCAAAAAAATTTGACGACTTCATTCATACCCAGAAACGTGATCCAAAAACAAATTGTAAAAGTCCAACTATGATGTGGGATTATTGGTCTCTGAACCCTGAAAGTCTTCATCAAGCTTTGATTTTGATGTCCGACCGTGGTACTCCGTTCTCATACAGAAATATGAACGGTTACGGCAGTCACACTTTTTCTATGATCAATGATAGGAATGAATTGATCTGGGTGAAATTTCATTTTAAGACCCGGCAGGGAATTAAAAATTTTAATGCAATATTAGCAGAAGAAGTTCGCGGTAAAGATCCGGACTGGGCACAGCGTGATTTAGTTCAAGCAATTGAAAAAGGAGATTTTCCGAAATGGAATCTCAAGATTCAGGTAATGACAAAAGAGCAGGCAAAAAAATTTAGATGGAATCCGTTCGACCTTACGAAGATCTGGCCTCATAAGGAATATCCATTAATAGATGCCGGTGTGATGGAACTAAATAAAATTCCGGATAATTATTTTGCAGATGTAGAACAAGCGGCTTTCGCTCCCGCACATGTTGTTGATGGAATTAGCCACTCTCCGGATAAAATGCTTCAAGGAAGATTGCTTTCTTATCCCGATGCACATCGCTACCGCTTGGGCGCAAATTACGAACAGATTCCGGTCAATAAATGTCCGTTTGCTGTGGACAATTATCAACGGGATGGATTTATGCGTGTTGATGGTAACGGCGGAAGCGCTCCGAATTACCATCCGAACAGTTTCGACAATATTGTTCCGGATGAAAATTACAAAATTCCTCCAATGAAATTCGATTCCAACGTAGCAGATTGGTATGATAGAAACGAACCGGGCAAAGAAGACGATCATTATTCACAGCCGGCAACTTTATTCCGAGAGGTAATGACAGATCAGGACAGAAAAAATACAATTGCAAATATCATGGCTGCAATGAATGGAATCGAGGGTCCAATGAGCGATAACATCAATACTC
>CAZQQC010000126.1:0-8394 GCA_964595365.1 uncultured Melioribacter sp. | reverse complement strand
GTTATGAACCGGCTGAATCCAATCGTAATCATTTTGGGTTTGTGAAATCATCTCATAATAAAAATCATTTGTGAAAAACGGTTGATCGACAAAATGATAAAGGACCCATTCCGAATTTTTGAGATGTTCGATGCCGGCTTTTAGGGAAGTGAACATTCCTTTTTCAAAGTGAGGGTTGTAAACATTTGAGACTCTATCTTTAAATTCAGAATTGAGCATTGACCCGCTTCGTCTTGCATCCCGCGAGGCGAGGAATTGAGAATTTATAAGGACTTCAATTTTTTCGCTTTGAAATCCGGTTACAATTATAACTTTATTACAAAGACCGAGAAGTTTTCGGGTGATTCCGGTTACAAATGTTTCCCCGTTGAAAAGCATTAATGGTTTGAAACTGCCCATCCTTTCAGATAGCCCGGCAGAAATCAGCAATCCGCATATATCTTGTTTTTTCATTTACCTAAAAATTTTTCTTTGATAAGTTCTGATGAAGATGGATCGATATTCTGATTCCATATTTTTAACGAAGTAGTATCTTTCAATCCGTTACCGGTGAAAAGCAGCAATGCTTTTTGATTGTCGATTTTCTTTTCCAGTATATATTTTTTATAAGCGGCAAATGTAGAAGACGAAGATGGTTCAATCATTATTCCATAATTTTGTGCTACGTACTTTTGCGCATTAAGAATTTCTTCATCGGTAACTTCAATAACTTCACCGTTAGACTTAATTATGGAATCATAAGTGAGATATAAACATCTGGGTGCGCCGGCAGAAATTGAATCGGCAATACTTTTTGCCGGCATGTACTCAAATCTTTGATTCGCGAAATACCTCACAACAGCATTAGCGCCATTTGCCTGAACAACAACTAATTTGGGAATTTTTTCAATCCACTTAAGTTCTCTCAATTCCCAAAGACCTTTGTAAAGTCCGGAAAGTACAACGCCATCTCCGGTTGGTACAAAAACAATATCCGGCATTTTCCCTTTGGTTGAAATAAAAATATCAAACGCGGCTGATTTTTTACCTTCGATGGTAAGCGGATTGTAAGCGGTATTTCTATTGTACCATTTCTTTGCTGAAGAAATTTCAAGACAAATATCGAAAGCAAGATCATAATCGCCGTCAACCAAAACAAGTTCGGCACCAAACGATTGAATTTGTATTCTTTTTGCCTCCGGAATATTTTTCGGAACAAAAATAGACGACTTCAATCCTAGCCTGGCACAGATTCCTGCAAGTGATGAACCGGCATTGCCGGTCGATGCGGCAGAAATAAAATCAATTCCAAGCTCAAAAGCTTTTAATGCCACAAGACTCGAAGCACGATCTTTAAATGATAAGGTTGGATTTCGCGTGTCATCCAATACAAAAATTTCTTCTTCTTCGTATGAATATTTTAACAAGCAATCGGACGGAAGAGCCAATCTATTAATATCATTCCGGAGAAGCGGAGCGACAGCATAATTTTCAAAATTAATCGGCCACAAAAAATCATACAGCCAAAATTTTCCGGTTTGAAGTTTTAGAAAATCTTTCTTTGAATATTTTCTGCTGATCGATGAATAATCATATTCAATCAAAAGAATGCCCCTCAGCGGCTTATTCTTTTCAACTTTACCGCAAGAAGGACAAAGATAGATCAAATTTTTTTCGATCTCGTTCTTATTGTAAATCTTACTGCAATCAAAACATTTGTAAAAATAGTCACTCATACCAGTCTCATTTGCATTCTAAATTCCGAAATTTTCGGGATGAAAGACCTCTCACCCGATCATAGCTTAGACCTTTCCATTGAGGGTTTACCGATTCTATCAGATTGATCTTTTTTATTCTTAACCATTAATTTGTTTCTTCCGTGCGATTGCAGATTGAATATCATTTGTCTCTTCATAATAAACGAGCCGGTTGATATTATACTTCGGAGTAAAACATGGATGCAACTTATTCTTGTGTTCAAAAATTCTTCGTTGCAAATTATTTATCGCGCCCATGTAAAGCGTTTTTGAATTGTTTGTCATAATATATGCAAAGTAACTTTTCATATAATCATGTTATCGGTTCTCCGGCATCCCGATAAACTAAATCGGGACACCCCGGAATAACGGTACACGTCACATCGTTAACCCCATAATTGCTTTAGCTGTATGGAGACGGTTCTCCGCTTCATCGAACACAATTGAAATGTTTGGATTATCAAGAATTTCATCCGTTACTTCATTACCCCGGTCTGCAGGAAGCGCGTGCATCAGTTTTACATTTTTGTCTGCGAGCTTAATTCGCTTATCATCACAAATCCAGCTTTTATGTTTTTCCAAATTCGTCTTCATTTCTTTCTTGCAGTCGTCCTCATGCGAGAGATAATATTTTTCATCGTAGAATCCGAAGCCGCCCCAGTTTTTCGGAATGATAATTTGTGCATCTTCGAACGCTTCATCCATATTATGTGTGAAGCTCAAGCTTCCGCCGCCTTCTTTGGCATTCTCTTTTGCTTTCCCAACAATATCATTGCTCAATGGAAATTCTTTTGGGTGAGCAACCGTTACATCAATCCCGAAACGCGGGAACAAAAGAATCTGCGTCTGCGGTACGCTGAGCGGTTTTGAATGCGTGGCTGCATATGCCCAGCTGATAGTTACTTTTAACCCTTTTGTGTTTCTGCCGAGATGCTCGAAGATTGTCATCAAATCCGCAAGTCCTTGGAACGGATGGTAAACGTCGTCTTGAAGTGACATAACCGGCTTGCTCGAATATTGTGCAAGCTCATTCAAATATTTATTGCCGATGCCGTAAAAACAATTTCGGCATGCAATTCCGTGTCCCATGCGACTAAGAATTATCGCAGTGTCCTTTGCAACTTCTCCATGGGCGATTTGCATTTTATCCGGCGTGAGATCGTGAGCGTGTCCACCAAGCTGTGTCATTCCGGCTTCCATCGAGTTACGTGTGCGTGTCGACTGTTCGAAAAACATCATGAACAACGTTTTGTACGGTAGCCATAGTGTCGGCTCTTCAGCATAAAATTTTTTCTTCAAATCGAATGCAGTATCAAATACAATATCGAGTTCTTCTTTTGTCCAGTTGTCTTCTGTAATAAAATGTCTTCCCTTGAATCGGGTTTCCATAACTTTCTCTTATTATTTCATCAATTCTTTAATTGCCTCAAAAACAATTTGGAACCGGGAGTCATATTTTTTCTCTAATTTCTCTATACGTGCAAGCAGCGTCTTATTAGCATCAATCATCTTTCGTAACTTTACAAAGTTCGCATAATTTCCAGGTTCACCTTAATTGCTTTTCTGAATAAGGATAATTATAATTAGCATCTATTCTGTCTGTTAATTCAAACGGAAAAAGAGAATAAAATTTTGTTGCTTTCAGCAGATCGTTCAGCACAAGCTCTTCCTTCGATGAATGTGAAAGTTCTTCCTTACCCGGTGCAAAACCAATAGTCGGAATTCCAAAATGTCCGGCGGTTGCAACGCCGTTTGTAGAGAAACTCCATACACCGCTTTTTGCTTTTCCAATTGCTGCTTTGGAGGTTTCTATTGCTGCACCAACAAGCGGATGCTTTTCATCATAAATCCAAGTTGGAAAATATGCTTCTTGAAAAAAGTTTGTTCCTTTCCAGCTTATTCCTTCGACATTCGGAATCGACACCTTTGCATTGCTCTTATGTTTCTTGATGATTGCATTCAATTCTTTTACAACGGAATTTTTATTTTCGCCGATTGTCATTCTTCTATCAAGATGAATCTGGCAGAAATCGGAGACGGAACAGGCAGACGGTGCTCTGGAAATAATTTGACTTACAGTAATTGAACCTTTACCAAGCGGTTGCCGGGGTTTCAATTTCTTATCGAGTTTTTCAATATCCGCAACTATCGGTATCATTTTATAAATTGCATTAATTCCTTTTTGATTGTGCGCGCCGTGGGCAGATTTTCCGGTTGCAGTAATTTTCAATTCCATTCTCCCGCGCTGTCCACGATAAACTTTTAGATCGGTAGGTTCGCCAAGCAGAACGTAAGCCGGTTTGATCTTTTCGTTTTGAATAATATGATATAGCGGATATCCGTCGGCATCTTCTTCGAGTACTGAACCGACAATGTAAAGTGTGAATGGAAATCTTTCACCGTAAACTTGTTTCAAAATTTTTCCGGCAATCATAAATCCAGCCATAGCCGGTTTTTCATCAACGGCACCGCGTCCGTAAATTTTTCCGTCTGCAATTTCACCGGCAAAAGGCGGATGCGCCCAATGTTCCGTTTCGGTAACTTTCACCGTGTCAATGTGCGCATCAAACATAATTCTGATTGGACCATTGCCAATACGACCAATAGCATTTCCAAAGGAATCATGATATGCTTCATCGAAACCATACTCTTTCATTTTTGCAACGATGAACTCAACAATTTCTTTTTCTTCCCCGCTGTAACTTTTGATTTGGATTAATTTTTGAATAAGAGAAAAAAGGTTCTCCTTCTCCGATTCCACAGCACTAAAAAGTTTTTCTTGAAATGATCTTTCCATACTACTTCCGTTTATTTTTTAAAAATACTTCTAACTCCGGCGTGATGTATATTTATTCCCGGAAATTCATCAAGCGCGTTATTTCAAAATCATAACCATGTTTTGAAGCTTCACGGTTCTGTTATTCAGCCTTTGTTTTAAAATTACAAAATTGTATTCACACTTAATACAGCTATACCTTATATTTTACTTATTAATTTTAGTAGTTTATCATGTCCGATAAGATGCATTCCATACCGTTTAAGAATTTGCTTGCATGGATTCTTTTTGAGTATGCCGATCACAAAACAATTTTCGAAATTCCTTCCGGAAAATTTTACTTTCATACGAACAACGGCACAGAAAAAATATTTGATGAACCGCTTGATAATCCGATAGGCCCTGCAGCCGGACCTCATACACAGTTGGCGCAAAACATAATTTGTTCGTACCTGGTTGGTGGAAGATTCTTTGAACTGAAAACTGTTCAGAAACTTGATGAGTTAAAAATCGATAAACCGTGTATCGATGCAAGAGACGAAGGTTATAACGTCGAATGGTCGCAAGAACTTTTACTCGATCAATCTTACGCAGAATACGTTAAAGCCTGGTTCTTGATTCATTTCTTAAAAGATTTGTTTGTACTCTCACATTCCGAAAGAGGTTTCGTTTTCAATATGAGCGTTGGTTATGATCTTGATGGAGTTAAAACCGAACGGATGGACAGATTTATCGAAGAGTTAAAAGATGCTTCGGCAAACGAATTGTTTTTTATTTACAAATCGGAATTGATCGACTACCTGAGTATGCAGAGCACTTCGGATTTGCTTTTAAAAAATTTCTTTGTTGCCGAAAGCAAACTCGAACAAACCATTCATAACATCGAAAAGATATCGCCAAACATTTCGAACTCCGTAACACTTTCTACAATGCATGGTTGTCCGTCCGATGAAATTGAAGCCATCGCAAAATATTTGATCGAAGAAAAAGGTCTTCACACTTACGTGAAGTTGAATCCAACTCTTCTCGGATTTGATCTTGTAAACGGCACACTTAATAAACTCGGGTATGGGCACATTGAACTTGATAGAAGTTCATTCGACCACGATTTGCAATATGAAGACGCCATTCCCATGTTGAAACGGTTAATGCAATTTGCCGACGAGCATCAAAAAATTTTCGGAATAAAACTTTCCAATACGCTCGGGGTGAAAAATAATTTGCATGTGTTGCCGGGGAATAATATGTACATGTCAGGTAGATCGCTGTTTCCCTTAACAATTTCATTAGCTAACAAAATATCACATGAATTCAACGGTGCAATAAACATTTCCTATTCCGGTGGTGCCTATAACGGCAACATTCAAGATATTCTTTCAACTGGAATAAGACCGGTTACTTTTGCAACCGATTTACTTAAGCCGGGCGGTTATTTACGACTGGCACAAATTTCGGAAACCGTGAAAAAAAATTATTCAAAGACCGGGCTGAACAAAAAAATAAAATTAAATGATCTAAATGCACTGGCAGAAAAATCCCTCGCAAATAAAAATTATTTTAAGGAGAAGCGTGAGATCAGTTCAATAAAAATCCCTAAGAGTTTACCAGCCTTTGACTGTTATCTTGCGCCATGCCAGGAAGCGTGTCCGATTCACCAAGACATTGCCGCATACATTAGATTGGTCGGACAGAAAAGATACCGGGAAGCTTACGAACTTATCGTATCAAAAAATCCTTTGCCACACATTACCGGTTACATTTGCGATCATCAATGCCAGTATCATTGCACACGCTGGGATTACGATGAGCCGGTGCTAATCCGCGAATTGAAAAAGGAGGCAGTGCTTAACGGGTATGAATTGTATCTGAAAAAATTTAAAGCAGACTTTCTAAAAAAACAAAATGGAATACGCGTTGCTGTCATCGGCGCCGGACCATCAGGTCTATCCGCCGCATATTTTTTGACGAAGGCAGGATTCGATGTAACAATTTTCGAAAAAGAAATGAATGCAGGAGGAATTATTAAAAATGTTTTGCCAACATTCCGCTTGCCCGAAGAAGCTATAGAAAAAGATATTGCTTTTATTGAAAAGCATGGGGTCAGATTTATTTTCGGAAGCGATCCAAATTATCCTTTTGAAAATTTGAAGAAAGAAGGTTTCCAGTACATTTACATTGCGATCGGTGCCGGTTTGTCGAACAAACTTCAACTTGATGGGATGCACAAAAATGTTTTCGGCGCAATAGAATTTTTAAAAGACTTCCACAATTTGCGGTTGACAAATCTTGGCAAAACAGTTGCGGTTATAGGAGGCGGAAATTCTGCTATGGACAGTGCTCGAGCTGCAACCCGGCATGATGGAGTGCAAAAAGTTTATTTGATTTACCGCAGAACAAAAGACCAGATGCCTGCCGATAAAGAAGAATTCTACGCAGCATTAAAAGATGATGTGGAATTCAAAGAACTTTTGCTGCCAATAAAATTTCAAGACAGAATCTTGACTTGCCAGAAGATGTCGCTTGGTCAAGTTGGAAGCGGCGGAAGAAGAGAAGTCATACCAATAGAAAATGAATTTGTTGAGTTTCAAGTTGATTCAGTAATATCTGCAATCGGCGAACACGTTGATAAAGATTATTTACACAGAAATAAAATCCGGATGGCTCACAATACTGCTGTCGTTAACGAGTTGAACGAAACAGTTATTGAAAATATTTTTATTGGTGGAGACGCTTTGCGCGGTCCATCAACGGTCGTCGAATCAATGGCAGACGGAAAGAAAGCAGCAGAATCTATAATCAAAAAAGAGTTTCCGGAATTTCAACCGGAACAAGTAAAAAATTATTTCGTTGATGATCCAAAATTTTTTGATAAGATAAAAAACAGAAGAGGAGAAATTTCAAGTCAAAAGCCGTCGGAACTTTTACTTGAATCGAACCGGTGTCTTGACTGTAATTTCATTTGCAACAAATGTATTGAGGTCTGTCCTAACCGCGCTAATGTTGCGATAGAATCGCCCGATGGTTTGTTCGGTGACAAATATCAGATTCTACACTTAGATGCTTTGTGTAACGAATGCGGCAACTGCGAAACGTTTTGCCCTTATCAGGGAAAACCTTATAAAGAAAAACCAACACTATTTAGCGATGAAGACGATTTTGGCAACAGCTACAACAACGGATTTTTTATTACTCAATTCAAGAATCAAACTACTGCATTCATCCGCTGGAAATATGAACGCGGATCAATTACATTCGATGAGAATGGTGCTGTAGTCAAGTCTTCATATTTCGAACAAAAAGAAATTGCCACTTTAACTCTCTGGATAAAATCTATCTGGAGAAATTATTCTTACTTGAATTGCAATTTTGATGTTTCGAAATAAAAATATTTTTTGAAAGATTGTATCGATCAATATCACCGTTGTTGCATGGTTTAGAAATGTAAAAATTTAATGCACAACCGCCGGCAATCAGGTCTTTTACTTTAAGATCGTTCAGCAATTTCAAAAATTCTCCGAAGTCTCTGTGCAGCATTTTTATTTCTACTGTAAGAATTTACTTTTCTAATACGCTCTGCGGTTTCAAGTTTTACTTGAGAATTTTACCTCTCCAAAATTCTTGTGGGATAAATTTATCGGTACTTTGGTGTTAGTTATCCTAAAAATTCTGTTTTTCAACTTTCGGTACTTCATCTCGCTTGTTAGATTCAATCATTTCTTTCGATGTTATCATAATTGCTTCGATAATTTGTTTGTAACCTGTACATCTGCATAAATTGCCTGCAATGGCATCTTCGATTTCTTCTTCCGTTGGATCGGGATTTTGATCAAGCAAAGCGGACGCCGATAGCACCATTCCCGGCGTACAGAACCCGCATTGAAT
>CAZQQC010000125.1:0-8579 GCA_964595365.1 uncultured Melioribacter sp. | reverse complement strand
GAGAGAAGAATCATTCGTCTTTATTTCAAATAACATACTTTTTCAGTGACGACTAATTATAATCGAGCCGCGTCATAAGACGACGAAATAATTTTCCAAGATTTTTCTCTCACAAGAAAAAATCGAACTCACAATCATGAAATCCTTCGGTTGATGCGCTCTATATCGGAATTGAGAAAATGATTGGTAGAAGCATGAAATCGTATTTTGATTTTTCTAACTATCAACCTATTTTACCGAAAGTATTGTGTGCGTTGTTCGGTATTAAATAATAATTGCATAAACGAGGGTAGCTCTATGAACCAGATTCAAAACGTTCTTGGATGCTTAATTGTTCTAATGATAATTTTAGCGGGGAGTTCAGCTGTTGCACATGGTGAAGATGTAATTTATCTTAAAGACGGTTGGAAGTTTAAAGTAGGTGACAACTTAGAATACGCAGCGCCTAATTATAATGATACGGGTTGGGAAAATATTAGGGTGGATAAAATTTGGGAGGAACAGGGGCACGACCCGCTTGACGGATTTGCATGGTACCGAGTAAAGGTTTTCATTCCGTCCGCTCTCAAGAACAATGCTTACCTTAAAGACAGTTTGAGAATTTTTCTCGGGAAGATCAACAACTTTGATCAGTCTTTTCTCAACGGAAAAATTTTTGGCATCAACGGAAAAAATGTTTCCGAAAGCACTCCCACAGATACATCTTATCTAAATGCACCAATTAATTTATGGGATTATAACCGGCGTTACACTTTACCGGTAAACGACCCGCGAATTTTGTGGGATAAAGAAAATGTAATTGCCGTTAGAGTTTACGATCAAGGCGGACAGGGAGGAATTTATACCGGCAATCTTGCCATAAGTATGGTTAGTATCAAAGAATATATTGCACTAGATTACATTCAGATCCCGTTTGTTTTCAAGAACAAATCTGTTTCCAAAAACTTTTCGCTGAAGAACATTTCAGATAAGCTCATAATCGATGGCAAATTTATTATTCAAGCGGAGAACAAACTCAATAAAAAAGTTGAGTATAGTAAAGAATACAAGGTAGATCTTAAGCCGCACAGCTCACGGAAATTTGAGTTAGTTCTTCCGGGTCAGGACCGGTCAAGCTATGTACATTACATATTCGATTTTGCGGCGTCGAAAGAAAAAATAGTATTCACCGAAGAGACTCCTTACATACTAACTCCTTTGCCGTCGGAAAAACCGAAGATCAACGGTGCAAAGATTTATGGTGAAAGACCCGGCAAACCGTTCCAGTTTACGGTTGCCGCTACAGGCAATCATCCAATTTCTTTTGGCGCTGCAAATCTTCCTAAGGGGTTAAAGATTGATACCAAGACCGGAATTATAACCGGCAAAGTTTTGGAAACCGGCGAATATAATGTTTTGTTGACTGTAAAGAATAAATTTGGAACAGCAAAAGGAAATCTCAAAATTATTATCGGCGATAAAATTGCGCTCACTCCTCCTATGGGGTGGAATAGTTGGAATTGCTGGGGCTTGAGCGTTGATCAGCAAAAAGTAATTTCATCTGCCAGGGCATTCAAAGATAAAGGTTTGATGGATCATGGCTGGACATACATTAACATCGACGACGGATGGGAAATTATTGGCAACTCTTCAAATCCAAAGCGCGATGCCGATGGAAATATTTTGGTCAATGAAAAATTTCCGAGCATGAAAGCTTTGGGAGACTCAATTCACGCACTCGGTTTGAAGTTTGGAATTTATAGCTCGCCGGGCACACTAACATGCGGCGGTTATACAGCAAGTTACCAGCATGAACTTAAGGACGCTCAATCATACGCTTCGTGGGGAGTTGATTATCTGAAATACGATTGGTGTTCTTACGACAAAATTGCAAAAGACACGTCGCGCAACGAACTCAAGAAACCATATTTTGTTATGAGAGACGCGCTAAACAAAGTTGACCGTGATATTGTTTTCAGTCTTTGTCAATACGGAATGGGAAAGGTTTGGGAATGGGGGAATGAAGTAGGAGGAAATCTTTGGAGAACAACCGGAGACATTACCGATACATGGCAGAGTTTGAGTGAGATCGGGTTTAATCAAATTGAAAACGCACCATACGCTAAACCGGGAAGCTGGAATGATCCTGATATGCTGGTTGTTGGCTGGGTGGGATGGGGACCGAATCTGCATCCAACAAAGCTTACACCCGACGAACAGTACACACACATTAGTCTTTGGAGTTTGCTATCGGCTCCACTTTTAATTGGCAGCGATTTGCAGCGTCTGGATGCTTTCACATTAAATTTATTAACCAATGATGAAGTACTCGCTTTAGATCAGGACCCTTTGGGGCGCCAGGCGAAACCTCTCTTGAAGGACGGGAAAATTCAAGTCTGGGTAAAGGAACTTGATGACGGCAATAAGGCAGTTGGCATATTTAATCTCGATGATATGGCAATAAAATATTTACTTGATATGAAAAAGATTGGTTACAATTCTCAAATTCTAATTAGAGATTTATGGAGGCAGAAAAATCTTGGTAACTATTCCGACACTTTTGCTACAGAGGTGCCGTCTCACGGAGTTGTTCTTGTGAAAATATTTGCGAAATGAAATAGTAAAATCGAAATTGGTTAATAACCGTTATCTCAAAAGCAGATTAATTTCGTAAAATAGACTGCCGATTGTACTGGCAGGCTTACTCAGATTTGCTTCCTGTTCTAATTCTGGTTTGATCGCTTACTAAGTTCTACTCTATTCAATCCATTAAGAGCTGCAACTCTGTATGCCTCTGCCATTGTAGGATAATTGAAAGTGCTGTTGATAAAATACATCAACGTATTTCCTTTACCTTCTTGCGACATTATTGCCTGACCGATGTGAATGATTTCCGAAGCTTCGTAGCCGAAACAA
Source organism: uncultured Melioribacter sp. (assembly GCA_964595365.1). GTDB lineage: Bacteria > Bacteroidota > Ignavibacteria > Ignavibacteriales > Melioribacteraceae > Fen-1258. The sequence continues at coordinate 5,684 of CAZQQC010000125.1, read as the reverse complement.
TGAATACCTAGAATTTTAAGACTATCTCTATGGAAAAGGATTTTTAACATACCAACAGTTCTGCCGGTTATTTGCGCCCGAGCTAGATGTCTGAAGAACGAATGACCGACTTCGTACGGAATTCTTTGTTCGGTTAATTCGCGCTCATTCAATCCGATAGAACTTATTTCCGGAATGGTATAAATTCCAGTAGGAATATCTTCTATCTTCAATGTATTGACTTCTCCGGCAACATAATGGCGGGCAGCAAATCTGCCCTGGTCGTATGCTGCGCTTGCAAGACTCGGGTAACCGATAACATCACCTACAGCGTATATGTGCGAAACGACCGATTGATAAAATTGATTGACCGGTATCGAACCTCTTTCGTCGGTTTTGATTCCCAATTCTTCAAGTCCCATATTCTGAGAATTTCCGGTTCTGCCCTGTGCCCACAATAAATAGTCGCTTCGAATTTCTTTGTTCGATTTCAAGTATATTGTTACGCCGCAATCATCCGGCACAACTTTCTCATATTCTTCCCCGTGTCTAATCAATACTCCGTTTTCGCGAAGATGATATGCAAGTGCGTCGATTATTTCATCGTCTAAAAAAGCAAGAAGCTGGTTGCGGGTGTTTATCAAATTGACTTTTACATTTAACCCTCTAAAGATGGAAGCATATTCGCATCCTATAACGCCCGCGCCGTAAATTGTGAGCGTTCTGGGGTTGTCGGTAATCTTTAACAGTTTATCGCTGTCAACAATTCTCGGGTGAGAAAAATCGACATCCGGCGGATGATAAGGGCGCGAACCGGTTGCTATAAAAAATGCCTCGGCTTGATAAGTCTTTCTTAATCCTGTTGGTTCGGTAACTTCAATTGTGTGAGCATTTAAAAATTTTGCGCGCCCTATTAACAAGTCAACAAAATTTCTTGTGTAAAAGCCGTGCCTGAGTTCTACCTGGCTTCTTATAACCGATTCGGTCTGTTTGAGCAATGATTGATAATCGCTTCCTTCCAATCTATTTTTGTTATATAAGATTTGGCTTGCATGTCTTAAAGCTTTGCTTGGAATTGTTCCTTTGTGCGTATTGCTGCCGCCAACCAAGGAATATTCTTCGCAAACTGCAACTCGTTTTCCGTCTTTGGTACATGTCATGGCGGCTCCTTCACCGCCGGGTCCGCTTCCAATTACAATAACATCATATTTTATAACCATCCGTTCTTCCTTATTATGATCTTTGAATGCTCTTCTTTCGAATACTAACATTATCAATTTACAAAAAATTCATTATGAATGAACTCGTTTTTCTTCCGGCAGTAGTTTAAAGATATTCAGAATAGACTTGTGCAAATGCAAAGTATCTTAGGGGTTAGAATATTTATTTGAATAAAAAGTTATGATTAAAGAAAATTTATTTTGTAAATTCTGCAGCAAAAAACAGGATTTAAAATATTAATCTTCTAAGGAAAAATCTATGCATGCAATCGGGTTAAACTTTGTGGATTGGATCATAATCCTAATCTATTTTGCATTCGTACTTGGTATTGGTTTCTATCTTCGCAAATTTACAAAAAGCGAAGAAGATTTTTTCCTCGCCGGAAGAAAAAATTCTTCATGGGTAGCCGGATTGGCGTTTCTTTCAGCTAATCTGGGTGCGCTTGAATTGCTTGGAATGACCGGCAACACATTTAAATACGGAATGTATGTTGCGCATTTCTACTGGATTGGTGCAATTCCCGCAATGTTGTTTCTCGGCATTTACATGATGCCGTTCTATTACAGCAGTAAGATTAAATCTGTCCCCGGTTATTTGAAATTACGGTTCGACGAAAAAACCCGCGTGCTTAATGGAATTGCATTTGCAATTATGACACTGCTGGTTTCCGGTATAAATCTTTATGCTATGGCGCTGGTGCTTCACACGTTTCTAGGATGGAATTGGGATGTAAGCATGTGGGCATCGGCAATTACCGTTATGTTTTATGTTACAATGAGCGGCTTAATGTCTGCAATCTTTACCGAAATTATCCAGTTCTTTTTGATTTGGTTCGGATTGTTTCTTGTCTCGGCTATGGGTATTCTTGAAATCGGAAGTATGCAAGAAATTATTGCACGTATAAATCAATACAGTTCGCAGGTATCGTTCACAACTCTTTGGTCAACGTCTTCCGATCCTACGCAAAACGGAATGTTCATTCATTGGACTGGTATTGTTCTTGGTCTTGGCTTTGTTTTATCTTTTGGATATTGGACTACCGATTTTCTTGTTGTGCAAAGAGCGTTCTCTGCAAAAGATCTTCGGTCGGCACGAATGACGCCGCTTCTTGCATCGTTTTTCAAAATGGCAATTCCGTTTCTTGTTATACTCGCCGGCTTAATCGCAATTGCATTGTCTATAGATCCCAAAAGCGGATTTCAACTTCTACAAGACGGTGGGCAAATGAATTACGATTCGGCACTCCCGCTTTTGATTGCGAGATACTATCCGCCCGGATTGGTAGGACTTGGTGTAACAGCTTTGCTGGCGGGATTTATGGCAGGGCAAGCTGGCAATATTAGTGCGTTCAACACGGTGTGGACTTACGACATTTACAAATCGGTTCTGAATAAAAATGCTTCCGATACCCATCTACTTTGGATGGGACGCACCTCGACAATTTTTGGCGTTATCATTTCGTTGGGTACTGCTTACTGGGCAAAAAGTTTTCCGAGCATTATGGATTATATGCAGGCAATCTTTTCATGGGTAAACGCTCCTCTATTTGCAACCATGTTGCTCGGTATGTTTATCTGGTGGATAACTCCTAACGGAGCGTTCTGGGGGTTGGTGATCGGAATGGTTTCGTCATTCCTGATGTGGATGGGAGTAAAGTTTCATTGGTTTGGTGAAAGCATTATCACTATGTCCGGTACACAAAGCGATATGGCAGCAAACTTTTGGCGGGCTTGGTGGGCGTGGTTAATTTGTTTTGTTATTACGATTGGTATTAGTTTGTTTACAAAACGCAAACCAAAAGAAGAACTGGTTGGTCTCGTGAAAGGATTAACAAATGAAAAACACGACGCGCACTTTCCGTTCATAAAACGACCGGAGTTTGTTGCAGTTATATCTTTAGTTGTGCTTGTAATTCTAAATTGGTTGTTCTGGTAAAACTTGAACAATTTGTTCCTTAGCAAATGAGAAAGAATTTTTATGAACAGAAAATATTTTGTCTCAAATCAAATTAAAATGCTTCTCCTCTACTTTCGAGAGAGGAATAAGGAGACGGTATGAAACCGATCTGGTATTTTGTTGGAATGATTTTATTGATAATGGGCGGAATTATTTTCTTGTCCGGAATTTATTTTTTGTTTAATCCGCCCGAAGTAGAAAAAGTCTTAGCTGATACTCATCCGGATATTTGGTGGGGACTCGTTATGCTTTTGTTTGGCGGAATTATGTTTTCTAAATCGAGGAAGTTAAACGTATAAGCAAATGAAAATTGTTGACGAGGTCTTAAACAAATTTAGAGAACTTTACAAAGAAACGCCGTTACTTGTTTGTTCTCCGGGAAGAGTAAATTTTATTGGCGAACACACGGATTATAACCTGGGCTTTGTTCTGCCGGCAGCAATAAATAAAGCAGTTTATTTTGCAATCACGCCACGTTCGGATGAAAAATGCCACCTTCACGCACTCGATCTGAACGATTATTTTGAGCATCAAGTATCAAGTATCAAGTATCCAGAATCTGTAATCAAGCATCAAGAAAAAAACTGGGTTAATTACTTGTTAGGTGTGATTGATCAGTTGAAACGTGCCGGTTACAAAATCAACGGATTCAACTGCGTATTTGGCGGAGATATTCCTATTGGTGCAGGTTTGTCGTCTTCGGCTGCACTCGAAGCCGGACTGGCATTTGCTCTAAATCATATCTTTATGCTGGAAATTGAAAAACTTGATCTGGTAAAAATTGCACAAAAATCCGAGAATGAATTTGTCGGTGTGCAATGCGGTATCATGGATCAGTTTGCAAATATATTCGGAAAAGATGAAAATGTTCTTCGTATCGATTGCCGTTCGCTTGAGTATGAATATTTTCCATTTGACTTTCCTAATATTTCTGTAGTTCTGTTCGATACGAAAGTTTCTCATTCTTTAGCTTCTTCCGAATACAATATAAGAAGAAGCGAGTGTTCAAGCGGTGTCAAACGAATTCGGAAAGATTTTTCAAACATCAACAGTCTACGGGACATTTCTATTGAACTTCTTCAGCAGTACGAGAACAAGTTTGATAAAATAATTTATAAACGGTGCAAATACGTTATTGAAGAAAACAGCAGGCTCCAGGAGGCATGTAAATCATTAACCTGCCATGATCTTAAATCGTTTGGTTATTTCATGTATCGAACTCACGAGGGATTAAGAAGTGAATACGAAGTGAGTTGCCCGGAACTTGATTACCTTGTAGAAGAATCGAAAAATTTTCCGCAGGTTTACGGAGCGCGAATGATGGGTGGGGGATTTGGCGGTTGCACAATCAATCTGATCGAGAATGATTCTGTTGCAGAAGTTTCGAAAATGATTATGGATAAATATAAATGTAAGTTTGGCAAAGAGGGGAAGGTTTACATTACAAAAATTAACAACGGAACCGGTGTAATTTGAGTTTATGAATCCGAACGATTTCAATGTTCGTCCCCATCGAAGAAAAAATATTCTGACAGGTGAATGGATTTTGGTTTCGCCGCACAGAACAAACCGTCCATGGCAGGGAGAAGTTGCCGGATCGTTCGGAGAGCAACGTCCTATGTACGATCCCGAATGTTATCTCTGCCCCGGCAACAAACGCGCAAACGGCGAAGCGAATCCGGACTATGAAAGCACATTTGTTTTTACAAATGACTTTCCCGCACTTCAAAAAAATATTCCGGCTATTGGGTTCAATAGAAATGATCTGCTGATTTCCAGAAGTGAAAACGGTGTTTGCAGAGTAGTAAATTTTTCGCCACGTCACGATCTAACGTTAGCTGAAATGGAAGTATCTGAAATTGAAAATGTAATTACTGCCTGGCAGAATGAATTTGCGAATCTTGGTTCCGCTCCTAAAATAAATTATGTGCAAATTTTTGAGAACAAAGGCGTGCTGATGGGGAATAGTAATCCCCACCCACACTGCCAGATCTGGGCTCAACAGAGCATCCCTATGGAGCCTGCAAAGGAATTGAAATCGTTCAAAAAATATTTTGCGGAGAATAAAAAAAGTTTGTTAGCAGACTATATTAAGCTGGAATTGAAATTAGCCGAACGGATTGTATACGAAAATTCTTCCTTTGTCGTTGCAGTTCCTTTCTGGGCTGTTTGGCCTTTTGAAACAATGATTGTTTCTAAAAGAAAAATTCCGACAATTCTTCAATTCGACAAAAAAGAAAAAAAAGATTTTGCGGAAGCTCTTAAAATTCTTCTTGTTAAATACGATAACCTATTTCAAACATCTTTCCCTTATTCTGCAGGTATTCATCAGGCTCCAACGGATGGGAAAAAACATTTCGAGTGGCACCTGCACATGCATTTTTATCCGCCGCTTTTGCGATCTGCGAGCATTAAAAAGTTCATGGTGGGTTATGAGATGCTTGCTGAACCTCAAAGAGATATAACACCTGAATTCAGCGCAAAGTTAATAAGGAATTTACCGGCGGTTCATTACAAAGATACTCTTC
>CAZQQC010000124.1:0-8898 GCA_964595365.1 uncultured Melioribacter sp. | reverse complement strand
TACTCCTTGAATTTTATTTAGAGTTAGACCTCCAAAAGAATAATGTGGTTTAAACAATATTTTATTCATTTATACAACAATTGATACCAGCCTTGAAAACGCTATATCTTCCCGCCGGATCGCTATAAGTATTTACCGGGCGGCTTAATCCCGAAAAAAAATAAATTTCTTATATTGACACGCAAAAAAATTTAGTGTTTAAAAGATTTTTAAAAATTTTCGAAACTAGATTAGACATAAGTTTGTAAGAAAATATTCGAATTACAAAAACAGCGAGGGTTCAAATTGGATATTACAGCACTCAACGATAGAATTAGAGGGGAAAGCGAGTTTATCGATCTGCTTTTTAACGAAGTCGGAAAGACAATAGTAGGGCAAAAAGCAATGCTCGAACGCCTTGTTGTCGGTCTCCTGGGCAACGGACATGTTTTACTGGAAGGCGTGCCGGGTTTGGCAAAAACGCTCGCAATCAAATCTCTTGCAACTTCTATGAAAGCTAGATTCCAGAGAATACAATTTACTCCAGATCTTCTTCCGGCAGATCTGATCGGAACTTTGATCTATAATCAGAAAGATGGAAACTTTACAATTAAAAAAGGTCCTGTCTTCGCCAATTTTATTTTGGCAGATGAAATCAACCGCTCTCCTGCAAAAGTGCAGAGTGCACTTCTTGAAGCAATGCAGGAGCGTCAGGTTACTATTGGCGATACAACTTTTAAATTAGATGAGCCGTTTCTTGTGCTTGCCACCCAAAACCCGATTGAGCAGGAAGGAACTTATCCTTTGCCGGAAGCACAGGTAGATCGGTTCATGCTGAAAGTGAAAATCACTTATCCTTCGCGCGACGAAGAACAAAAAATTATGAAATTGAACACTGCTAATGAAATGCCGGCAATCAATCCGGTCATAAAACCGGAAGATATTTTGAAAGCAAGAAAACTTGTTCACGAAATTTATGTTGACGAAAAAATTGAGAAGTATATTCTTGATATTGTATTTGCAACAAGAAATCCAAAAGATTACGGATTAGATGAACTGACGGAATTAATTAGTTATGGTGCGTCGCCGCGTGCTTCAATTAACCTGGCTCTCGGCGCTCGTGCTATCGCATTCATTCGAAGAAGAGGATACGTAATACCAGAAGATGTTCGTTCCATTTGTGCCGATGTTTTGCGCCACCGTGTTGCAGTAACTTACGAAGCTGAAGCCGAGGATATAACTTCGGAAACTATCATTTCAAAAATTTTGAATAAGATTGAAGTACCATGAAAAAAGTCATCGGTCAATAGTCATTCGGAATTGAAATGACTAATGACTTCTGACAATTGACTAACTATGCTGACAAAAGAATTACTAAAACAAGTAAAACAGATCGAGATTCGCACCCGCGGAATTGTAAATGATGTCTTTTCCGGCGAGTATCATTCAGTTTTTAAAGGAAGGGGAATTGAATTCTCGGAAGTACGCGAATACAATATAGGCGATGATATCAGAAGTATCGACTGGAATGTGAGCGCACGGTTCGGTCATCCTTTCATAAAAATATTTGAAGAGGAACGCGAACTTACAGTTATGCTGCTGGTGGACCTAAGCGGCTCGCTTGTTTTCGGTTCTGTAGAAAAGACGAAGCAACAAATTGCCGCAGAGCTCAGCGCTATTCTTGCTTTCTCGGCTTTGAAGAACAACGACAAGGTTGGGCTGATACTTTTTACCGATAGAATAGAAAAATTTGTTCCTCCCAGAAAAGGGAAAAGCCACGTCTTAAGAATCATCCGTGAAGTACTTTCATTTCAACCGGAAGGTAATCAAACCAATATTCGTCAGGCGCTCGAGTATTTCAGTCATACAATAAAAAAGAAAGCGATTGTATTTTTGATCTCCGACTTTATGGATGCCGGTTACGACAAAATTTTGAGAATAGTAGGCAAGAAACATGATCTGATAGGAATTGTACTTCGCGACCCGCGGGAAAAGTCTATCATCAGCGCCGGCTTGATTAAATTCCGCGATGCTGAAACAAATGAAATAAGATTTATAGATACCGGCAATAAAATAGTTCGTGAATCGATTACCAAAGAATACAGCCGCTGGCTCGAATACAGAAAAAATTTATTCATCTCGAGCAGATTGGACTCAATCGATATAGAAACTTCGGGCTCGTATGTAAAACCGCTTGTCGATTTCTTTAGGCTGAGGGAAAAGAGATGGTAAAATTTTTCAGAATTGTTTTTCTAACCGCGTTATTTTCCCGATCGTTTATTTATGCTCAGAATATTTCTGTGAGCGCAACGACGGATACAACAAAATATAAAGTTGGCGATTACATTAAATACAGTCTTGAGCTTAAATACGACCCAAACATAAAGATCGAGCTTCCGCCGGTAAAAGACAGTGTAAAGGTTTTGGATTTTATCGAACAGCTTCCAACAGACAGCAGCCAAACCGGTTCAAAAATTGTGAAGCGTTATCGTTTCATTTTTTCCAAGTACGATTCATCGCAGGTAACAATTCCGTCATTGAAAATTGCATACACAGTTGGCGGCGACACAACAAAAAAATTTCTGGCGACCAATCCGGTTACAATTCTTATCACAACTATTCAGGTGAATCCGAACCAGGACATCAAAGACATCAAAGAACCGATGAAGCTTCCTTTGAACTGGCTGGTGATCATATTAATTGTTCTGCTTGCAATCGCTTTAATTGTTGCTACTTATTATGCTTATAAATACTACCGGAAGAAAAGATCAGTCAAAGAAAATGCGGCTCCGGAAATTATCATACAGCCGTATGAAATTGCTTTGGATGAATTACATGCGCTTGATGAGAAAAAACTTTGGCAGCAAGGATTCATAAAACAATACCACTCCGAAATAACCGGCATCGTAAGAAAATATTTTGAACACCGTTTCAATTTTCGCGCTCTCGAAATGACTTCGGCTGAAATACTGGCAGTGCTAAGCTATATTCAAGACGGGAAGAAAGTTGAGAACATAGCAGAAGATTTTTTCAGTAATGCCGATTTGGTAAAATTTGCAAAGTTTGAACCAATGCCGAAAGTGAACGAAGAAATGATGCAGCAGGCATTTGAAATTGTTAATGCTACAATCCCGGTTATACCGGAACCGCAGCAAGCTATAAGCGAGGAAATCAATGGCAAGTGACGTAACGTTTGCATATCCGTTTATGCTCTGGTTTTTGCTTCTTATACCTCTGCTTGGCTACTGGTACTGGAAAAAACGTGATCGAGTTTCGCCGAATTTTACTTATTCTTCTTTGCAAATTTTCGGAAGCGCCCCTAGAACATTGAAAGAAAAATTTGCAAACCTTCCGTTGTGGCTAAGGCTGGCGGCAATTATGTTTTTCATTATTGCTGCTGCAAGACCGCAAAGTTATTCGAGCGGACAGAACATGTACACCGAAGGAATAGATATTGCAATGGTACTCGATATTTCGGGCAGTATGCTTTCAGAAGATTTGAAGCCGAACCGGATCGAAGCGGCAAAAAAAGTTATTGACGATTTTATTGCCGGAAGAATTAACGACAGAATCGGCCTCGTGATTTTTTCGCAGAATGCTTTTACGCAATGTCCTCTCACAATCGATTACAATGTTCTGAGAAATTTGTTAAAGCAGGTTCGCAGCGGAATGATTGACGATGGAACTGCAATAGGAAACGCTATTGCAAACGGTGTTAACAGACTTAAAGACAGCAAGTCAAAAAGTAAAGTTATGATTTTGCTTACCGACGGTGTAAATAACGCCGGCGAGATCGACCCCCTAACCGCAGCACAAATTGCCCAAAAATTTGGAATAAGAATTTATACCGTTGGTGTTGGAACCATTGGCGAAGCACCTTATCCGTTTCAAACACCATTTGGAATTCGTTACCAAATGATACCGGTTGAGATAGATGAAAATCTTCTGCAGCAAATTTCGAACATCACCGGCGGAAAATATTTCCGTGCAACTAACAACAGGAAGCTGGAAGAAATTTACAACGAGATAGACCGTTTGGAAAAAACACGCGTAGAGGTTACGTCGTACAGAAATGCAAAAGAACTTTTTTACGGCTGGGCATTCACCGGTTTGTTCCTATTGTTTGCCGAAGTCGGCTTATCAAGAACTTATTTGAGAAAATTACCGTAGAAGCAATTGAAAATTGCGAATTGAGAATTAGAAATTTTAGAAAAGATTATTATCAAATTATTGGGTAACGGAATTGATCCGATTTGCGAATAGCGAATATCTTTACTTGCTCTGGCTGATACCACTGCTTATCTTTTTGTTCTGGTTCACCCAGAAAAAACAGAATAAACTGCTTGAAAAATTTGCCGATACAAAGCTTCACGAAGTTTTATTTCCGTTAAGAAGTAAATTGAAATCGCCGATCAAATTTGCAATGTCGATATTTGCAATGACGTTAATAATTGTAGCGGTTGCAAATCCGCAAATAGGTACCAGGGTTGAAGATGTGAAACAAATAGGAATTGATGTTTACATTTTATTGGATGTTTCGAGAAGTATGGCTGCGGAAGATATAAAACCGAGCCGTATTGAAAAAGCGAAATTTGAAATTGCAAACTTAATTCAGAAACTTCAGGGAGATAGAATAGGTCTCATTGTTTTTGCCGGCGAGGCTTATATTCAGTTTCCGCTCACTTCGGATTATTCGGCGGCAAATTTATTTTTGAATGCTGTCGATTTTAGCACGGTTCCTCAAGCAGGTACTGCAATCGGTCCCGCTCTCGATCTTGCGTTAAAATCGTTCCGGTATGATGACTACACAAAAAAAGTTATCGTGCTGATTACTGACGGCGAAGATCACGAAGGAAATATTGATACTGCAGTCGGCGAGGCAAACTCGAAAGAAGTTGCAGTTTACGCAATCGGTCTGGGTTCCCCCACAGGCGTTCCGATACCGGTTTACGATGATTCCGGCAAGCAAATCGGTTACAAAAAGGATAACGAAGGAAACATTGTACTGACAAAACTTGATGAAGTAACGCTGCGATCGATCACCGATAAAGCTAACGGGAAATATTACCGCGGCAGCAACTCGCAGGATGAACTCGATCTGATTTATAAAGACCTCGCAAAAATTCAACAGACGGAATACGGTTCTAAAAGAATTAGCGATTACGAAGACAGGTTTTATTATCTTCTAATTCCCGCGATAATGATTTTGATTGCCGAATTTTTTATTTCGTCCAATAAATCCAGATTGCTTTCAAAATTTGAAAAACTTCGCGAAGGAGGAATTTGAAATGAAAAAAATATTCTTCGCACTGGTAATTGCTTCACAAATTTTTGTTCTGAATGTAAATGCTCAATCGAAAAGAAGTTTGGTCAACGACGGGGTCAGTCTCTATGAAGATAAAAAGTATACTGATGCCGAAGTGAAATTCAAAAAGGGTTTGGAAAAAGATAACAAAATGTTTCATGGTCATTTCAATTTGGGCGATGCATATTACAAGCAAGGCAGATATGACGAAGCGCTTCAGGCATATAAAAACTCTTTGCAGTTTACAAAGGGCAAAGAAGAGGAGGCTAAAGTTTATCATAACATCGGCAACTCCTTGTTAAAGTCGCAGAAGGTTAAAGAAAGTCTGGGTGCTTACGCTAAATCGTTAAAGTTAAATCCCAAAGATGAGGATACGAAATACAATCTTTCTTATGCGTTGAATATGCTGAAACAAAATCAGCAGCATCAAAAAAACAATAAAGATCAGAATAAAGATAAAAACAAGGATGAGCAGAATAACCAGAATCAGCAGAACAACCGGGATCAAAAAGACAAAAACAGAGACAAGCAGAATCAGCAACAGCAGCAGAAGAATCAGATATCCAAGCAGGAAGCTCAGAGGATTCTGGATGCCCTAAAAAACAACGAAGCCGATCTCCAGAAGAAGTTAAGAAAGATGAAAGGCAAACCAGTTGCTACGGATAAAGACTGGTGAGAAGTGTTTTTGACAAACGATTACGAACACAGTAACAAAAGTTATTTGTAATTTGACGCCGGTAATTTTATAAACAAACATGATAATGAATATTCTTCGAAAAATATTTTCAACTATAATTCTCTTAACTGTTTTTTCATGGGCGTCTGCCCACGCGCAAAGGTTTTCTGCCACGGTAGATAAAACAACCGTCGGTCTGTACGATCAATTTCAGATTTACTTTACCTTTGACGGATCGGATGTTAACGGGCTTAGTAATTTTAGACCTCCCGCGTTTAACGGATTCAGGATCCTTAGCGGTCCCAACCAATCATCGAGCATGCAAATCATAAACGGTAAAGTTTCCGGATCGATAACTTATTCTTATATTTTACAACCGACAAACACCGGCGAGTATTCAATCGGATTTGCATCGGTTGTTTACAGCGGGAAAACTTACAACACAAATCCGCTTAAGATCAAAGTTGAAAAAGGGACACCACAGCAGCAGAAAGAAAGTAACGGCGGCTACTCCCAGCAGGAACTCGGAAAAAATGTTTTCATATTGGCAGAATCTAACAAAACAAAAGCTGCGCTCGGAGAACAAATTACGGTTACATATAAGTTGTACACGAAGTTAAATATTGCTTCGCCGCAGATAACAAAGTTGCCATCGTACGAAGGATTTTGGGCTGAAGAACTCGGACCGGTTCAGAACATAAATTTTCAAATCGGAATGTATAAGGGAGAACGTTACCGGGTTGCTGCGATTAAACAAGCTGCTCTATTTCCATCCAAAACGGGGACGCTCTCGGTTACTCCTTTCGAACTAAATATACCGGTAATTGTCAAGAAGAAAAAAAACGGCAACGATGTTTTTGATGAGTTCTTCAACGATTCATTTTTCGGCAGAACAGAAACGGTAAATTATCAGGCAAAGTCCAACACAATTAAAGTTGAAGTCGAACCGCTGCCTGCAAATGCACCGCCCCAGTTCTCTGGCGCGGTAGGAAACTTTACATTGAAAGCCGATCTCGACAAAAAAGATGTTGTTACAAACGAGAGCCTAACACTTCGATTAACAATTGGCGGAAATGGAAATATCAAACTTCTCAAAATGCCGGAGCCACAATTACCTGCTGGATTCGATAAGTATGAACCCAAAACAATAGATAATATTAATCGCAGCAGCGTTATCTCGGGTCAAAAAATTGTCGACTATTTAATCGTTCCCCGTTCAGCGGGTGAAAAAGAAATTCCTCCGGTTGAATTTACTTACTACAATCCGTCTAGCAAAAGATATGTTACGCTGAAAACACAGTCGTTTAAGATCAATGTTCGTCAGGGAGCCGGAGGCAGCAGCGTTGCCTCTCAAAATTTTTCTAAAGAAGATGTAAGACTTCTCAGCGAAGATATCAGGTATATTAAAACATCGGACTTTAAGCTTGAACCGCAACACGAAATTTCATTTATCAAGCCCTGGTTTTGGATTTCCGTTATTGTTCCTTTCTTAGGATTGATTGGAGCTGTCAGTTTTAAGAAACGGCAGGATAAATTTTACGGAAACGTTCGGCTGTTGCGGTATCAGAAAGCAGAGAAGTCGGCACGCAAAAGATTAAAACTTTCTAAAACTGCTCTGGATAAGAAAAAGATTTCAGAATTTTATTCCGAGCTATCGTTAGCGCTGTTCGGTTATCTTGAAGACAAGCTTGCAATTCAAAAATCTGAATTTACACTTGACGGCGCCGTGAATGAATTAACATCTAAAAATTTAAGCCGTGAGTTGATCGAGCGTCTAAAACACATAGCCGAAAAATGTGAGTATGTTCGATTCGCGCCTCAAGGTGAAACTTCGGCATCTGCACATGAAATTTATGATGAAGCCGTTAAAGTGATTGTAGAACTTGATTCGTCAATTGATACGGGAAAGAAACGATGAAAGAAAAATTTGCGGCTGTGCTAATTGTTCTTTTTCTGTTTTCATTAACTGGAAGATTGTTCGCGCAGTCTCCGGATCAGCTTATGCTGAATGCGAATAAGTTGTATCAAGAAGGACAATACGAAAGTGCAATCCAATCATATCATAAAATTTTATCTCAAGGGTACGAAAGCGGTCCGCTCTATTTTAATCTGGGCAATGCCTATTTTAGAACCGGAAAACTTGGCTATGCAATTTACAATTACGAGAAAGGTTTGAAGCTGGATCCGAACGATGATGACTTAACATATAATTTGCGAATCGCAAATTCGAGAACGGTAGACAAAATTTCCGAAGTACCGAAGCTATTTATCATCTCGTGGTGGGAAGGAATTGTTACATTGCTCACAATTACCGGTTGGTCTGTGCTCGTAATTGTGTTCTATTTTATTCTGATAGCGGGTGTTGGTGTCTATCTATTGATTAGAAAAGCCATCCTTCAAAGGATTGCATTTATAACCAGTTCTTTGTCTCTCGCAGTTTTAATTCTCATAAGTGTTTTTCTGTTTGCAAGAATTAACAGAGAGGCATCAACTAACTACGGAATTCTTCTTTCGCCGAACTATACGGTTAAAGTTTCTCCCGATTCCAGAAGCAATGATGCTTTCGTAATTCACGAAGGAATCAGGTTTACAATCGAAGATCACGTGGGCAATTGGGATAAAATCCGTCTGGTTGATGGCAAAGTTGGATGGGTGGAACGAAATTCATTAGGTCAAATCTAAATTTAATGATAGAGTCCGAAAGAAATTAAAGTTACAGTTCCGCCGGTAAAATTTATTGGTACATAGTTTCTTTAACCGGATAAAAAATTATAATTTTTGATGAAATCGGAAGCGAAAAAATATAACAACATAAAACTTGCTGTTGGCATTGTCGAAACGATTATCTCGTTCGTTCTGCTCGTGCTTTTTGTATGGCTCGGTTATAGCGATAGACTGGATACTCAAATTCGAAATTTTGTTGGCAATGATTATTTAG
>CAZQQC010000123.1:0-8918 GCA_964595365.1 uncultured Melioribacter sp. | reverse complement strand
GAGTTACTCAATGCGGTGCCGGTGTTGCGCCGAAATAAAATTGTAAAGTCCTTTCATTTTTTTGTATATTTGCCGACCAAAAAATAAACCTTTCAATGAAAACATTAAATCAACTCAACGAAGAACAGCAAAAAGCAGTTCAATACAATTCCGGACCGCATATGATTGTTGCCGGGGCGGGATCCGGGAAAACCCGCGTTTTAACGTATAAAATAGCCTTTTTGATCGAAAAAGGATTAGAACCATCGTCCATTTTGGCACTAACCTTTACGAATAAGGCAGCAAAGGAAATGAAAGAGCGCATCAAGGGTCTGATTGGTAAAAAAGCCGAAGAACTCTGGATGGGTACTTTTCATTCTATCTTTGCACGCATTTTAAGAGTTGAATCGGATAAACTTAAATACCGTCCCAACTTTTCAATTTACGATCGCGAAGATTCCAGTTCTCTTGTTGGCAATGTAATGCAGAATTTGAATATCAATTTGGAAAACCTAACTCCAAACGGTGTTCAGCACAGAATTAGTTTTTTGAAAAACCAAATGATTGCACCGGAAGATTTTTCTAAAAATTCTGCCGTTACAATTTCAGACAAAAAATTTGTTGAGATATATACCGAATACAATAAACGTTTGTTCGAAAACAATGCGATGGATTTTGATGACTTGCTTTTGAAACCGATTGAATTGTTTCAAGAAAACGAAAGAGTGCTGAACAAATACAAAAAAATGTTCAAGTACATTTTAGTTGATGAATACCAGGATACGAACAAAGCACAGTATGAGTTGTTGAAACTCTTGAGTCCTAACAAAAACAGGATTTGTGTCGTTGGAGATGATGCCCAGAGCATTTACAGCTGGCGCGGCGCAGAAATTAAAAATATGCTCAACTTCAAGAAAGATTTCAAAGGTTCAAAACTTTTCCGGTTAGAGCAGAATTATAGATCCACCAAGATTATTCTTACAGCAGCAGACTCGATAATAAAGAATAATACTGGACAGATTCCGAAAACACTTTGGACGGAAAATAACGATGGTGAAGAACTATCGATCATTAGAGCATCGGACGAAAAAGATGAAGCATTTCAAATTGCTAAAAGGATAAAAAAAGAAATTTCTTCCCGAAAACTTTCTCTGAACGATATATCGATATTTTACAGAATCAATTCTCAATCGCGTGCTCTGGAGGATGCATTCTGCCGCGAAAAAATTCCGTACAAGATTGTTGGAGGTGTAGAATTTTACCGTAGAAAAGAAGTGAAAGATGTTCTTGCATACTTGAGAATGATTTCGAATCAGAATGATGAAGAAAGTTTGCTCCGTATTATGAATTTTCCGCAACGCGGTATCGGTAACACATCGATAACAAAGATGATAGCGTTCGCGCGTAAATTAAACCTCTCACTTTTTGCAACTATGGCGCGGGTATTCGAAGTAATCGAAGTAAAAGAAAGAATTCAAAAAAATGTTAAGCAATTCAAATTATTGCTCGATAAATACATTAGCCTTAAAGATAAACTTTCGATTGGTGAATTAACGGCTGCTCTGGTAGACGAACTTGGTATTCAAAGAATTTACAAAGAAGAAAATACATCCGAATCTAAAGCGCGTTATGATAATATTCAAGAATTAGTTTCGGCTGTTCAAGATTATAGTAAATCTAATCCAAACGCTACGCTCGATGATTTTCTCTCGGAAGTCTCGTTGATTGCCGGAGTTGATATGTATGATGAAAAATCCAATGCCGTAACGATGATGACCATACATAGCGCAAAGGGACTCGAGTTTCCGGTCGTTTTTATTACCGGATGCGAAGAAGATATTTTCCCTTTGAGTCCAAAGTTTGATACAGATTCTAAGTTAGAAGAAGAACGAAGGCTCTTTTATGTTGCACTTACCCGTGCAAAAGAAAAAGTATTTCTCAGTTATGCGCGCTCGCGCTATCGATTCGGCGAGGTTGCATACCAAAGCAAATCCAGATTCCTGGATGAATTGGACGAATCGACATACGAAGAACTAAACGGTGCCGGAGGCAAGAAAGCCGGTAGAAGAAAAAAAGCATTCTACGATGAGTTTTACCAGGAAGGTTACGATGACTTTGATCAAGAAAGAAGATCGTTGCGTGTAGGCAGCCGTGTTACACATGCTGTTTTTGGTATGGGAAAGATTCTTCAAATAAATGGAACCGGTGATATGCAAAGAGTTACTATTGCGTTCGAACAGCATGGTACGAAACAATTAATTTCAAAATTCGCTAATCTAAAATTGGTTTAATCACTCAAAAAAATAATGCGGAGAAATGAATAAATGAAAATAGGAGTATTGACTGGTGGCGGGGATTGCCCGGGGTTGAACGCCGTTATCCGTGCTGTTGTTAGAAAATCGATGCAGGACGGTCATGAAATTATTGGTATAAAGGAAGGATGGAGAGGAATACTTGAAAAGAATTTCGTACCATTAAATAGAGATTCTGTTTCTGGAATACTTCATCGGGGCGGAACTATTTTAGCTACATCACGGACAAACGTTTATAAAATTCCAAACGGCGAAGCTACGGTAATTAAGAATATGGACGAAGCCGGCTTGGATGCACTTGTTGCTATAGGTGGCGAGGACACGCTTGGCATTGCAGCTAAACTTTTCAAAGCAGGTGTCAAAGTTGTTGGCGTTCCCAAAACGATAGATAACGATTTGCATGGAACCGATTTCACATTTGGTTTTGATACTGCAGTGAATATTGCAACCGAAGCTATCGATCGCCTTCATACAACAGCAGAATCGCATAACCGTGTAATCGTTGTTGAAGTTATGGGAAGACATGCCGGCTGGATTGCGGTTTATTCCGGTATTGCAGGTGGTGCAGACATTATTTTAATTCCCGAAAAACCTTTCGACATAGAAGAAGTATGTTCCGTACTCACAAAAAGACATTCCGAAGGAAGAAGTTTCAGCATAGTTGTTGTCTCGGAAGGTGCAAAATTACAAACCGATGATACTGCTGATAAAGATGGTTCATTCATTTTAAGCAGCATGAAAACAGATGCGTTTGGACATGTAAGGTTGGGCGGCATTGGAAATGTTCTTGCAGAAGAAATTGAAGAGAGAACCGGATTTGAAACCCGCTCCACAGTTTTGGGCCATATTCAACGAGGAGGAAGTCCTACTGCATTTGATAGAGTTTTGGGAACCCGTTTTGGAATTTTTGCTGCTGAACTTGTTGAAAAAGGTAACTGGGGAAAAATGGCAGCGTTAAAAGGTACAGAGATAGTAGCAATGAGTTTGGAAGAAGCTGTCGGCCAATTGAAAACCGTCGATCTAAATTTATTCAACGTTGCCAGCACTTTCTTCGGTTGATTTGTTTTCTAAATGAAGAACCCACCTTACGCAAGGTTTGATCGACGGTGAAAAATTAAAATTGCAAAACGAGTATTTTTTCTCAAACAACAAAAATTCGTTTGTCGAATCCAAACCTTGCGTAACATCAATTAAGAATTTCTTTGAGCCGTATCGTGCTGCTATTTCTCTCTAAAAATATTAGTATGAATCATTTTAATAAGGCAAGCTATCTTTATAATTTATTATTCTAAATTACTTTTTTCTTGATTATTAAAATTTAGATCATTAGTTTTCATTTAGTTACCAGCCATAATAAAAAGAAAGAGCTGATAAATATTTCAAGAAGGTTTTTATGTGTTAGTTCTTTCTGAATGTTATATTCCAGCCGAAGAAGGATAATGTTAAAGAGGGTGCTTATGAAGAACGTTTACTATTTAAATCAAATCCTTCCATTCTCTTTGACGAAAACAATAAAGGTAATTTCTTAGAATTTTTTTTTGATTTTCTAAGAGAGGTAAGATTGCATGAAAAAAATCACCGCTACAGTTTTCGTAATATCGCTAATAATCGTCGGTGTTGCTCTGTTTCTGTTTCACATGGTATATTTTCGTTAATGGTTAGATTTAGCGACTTTTCATAAGTCGAACAAACTTTTATTCGTTCTTTGCAGAAAACAGCCGACAGCCGAACAAAAATATTTTTCATTACTTAAGAGGGTGCTTATGAAAAACAAATTCACTGTATTAGCATTACTCATGTTCGTAATAACGAGTATGAGTTTTGCACAGCCATATTATGTTAGTACTTCAGGTAGCGATGTAACTGGCACAGGTACTGCTGGTAATCCGTGGGCAACAATTAATTACGCAATCGCTACTGTATCAGCAGGAAACACTATTATTGTTGCTGCTGGTACTTATTCAGAAACAGTAATTATCGATAAGGCATTAATTCTTCAAGGTGCAAAAGCCGGCTTGGATGCTAGATCAAGAAGCGGGGCTGAAACAATTATTTCTTCAAGTAATGCTAGCGGGTCAATTCAAATTGGGCCTGTTGCCGGAACAGTTACTATTGATGGATTTACTGTAAGCGGATCTCCGGTTAAAGCTCTTCACGTTACAGGTGCAACTACCACCGTTATTGTTCAGAACAATATTTTTGAATCTGCAACAACGGATGGAATCAATCTCTTTCGGGCACAAAACGCAACTGTTGAATATAATTGGGTCAAAGGAGCAGGAACCAGCGGTATAACAGCCGGTGATGACGCAGGTACCCCATCAACCTTAGATGACATAATTACAACCGCAACAATTCGCTATAACAAAATTCAAAATTCGCGATTTGGGATAACCGGTTACCAAACCGGCAGTGTTATTTCTTACAATGAGGTAATTGGTAACGCTACATTGGGTTCAGGTATTGGAGGCCAATTCTATAGCTCTACAATTTCTAATAATACTATACACGATTATAGTAACGGTGCAGGCATAGCATTCAATAATCCGCTTTCAGCTAACAGAGCAGATTCTCATGATGTTACTACAACACAGAACAAAGTATATGGTAATTCTGCTGGCATATATGTAAATCAAGCGCTAGCCGGTCAAAATATACTAGTTAACCATAATAACATTTCTGGTAATACAACATACGGCGCGGCAATGGATGTTGGTGCTTCCGGAACTTTAGATGCTACTAACAACTGGTGGGGCAGTGCAAGCGGCCCTAGCGGTGTTGGCCCCGGAAGTGGAGATGCGGTTGTTGCTAACGTTACCTATGATCCGTGGTTTGGTAAGAATGTAAGTCCGGGTTTATATGCGGGAGGAGTAAGTGTAGTACCGAACTTTGTGTTCACAACGGCAGTAACAGGAACGTTACAGGTATCGAGCAGCACAAACTTCTCTTCCATAGTGCTTAGCAAATCATTGACAGCAGCAAGTAGTTATACATTTTCGAATGTAGATTTAACGGGTGCCTTATCGGGTATGTATCAATTGTCGAACAATACAACCTATTATTGGCGAATCTATGATACTGGAACTTCGACGGTTGTTGATCCAAATACGCCGCCTCCACCATTCGAAAATTATTACACGTTTACTACTGTTACGTCGGCCGTACCAATTATCTTACCACTTACTATTGTAGGTAATTCTGTTTATATCACATGGTATCCAAATCCTTACGCGTCTGGCTTGAAGTACGATTTAATGTATTCATTGAATTCAAATATGAGTGCTGCTACTACAGTTAGTAGTCTAACAACTACTTTTTATACATTAACAGGATTAACTCCGGGCACAAATTATTATGTTCAAATCAGATCAAAGAACTCTGCCGAGACAGTTATTATTTCTTATTCTGCTGTTAATGGTTTCACAACTGCTGGTTTACCAACACCACTTTTAACTTATCCTACCGGCGGTGCAACCGTATACAGTACAACTCCGACAGCTTATTGGTACATAACCGCATACTATGCTGGATTGCAATATCAGGTTAGATACGCTACAAATTCGTCTGTAGATGGTTCCGGTATGCTGAATGATGGATCTGCTGTGAATCTTGCACTAACATCAGACCTTTACGTAACGTTTCCAGCTTTAACTGCTGGTACAACTTATTACTGGCAGGTAAGATCGTACGATGGTGTTTCTACTTATTCTTCTTGGTCTTCAGTAGCAAGTTTTGTTGTGTACAGCTCTACACCGGCAATAGCTCCAGTGCCTAATCCTTCTTGGCCGGTTGGAGGGGCGACGTCATATATTAATCCCCCAACAGTATATTGGTATCTTGGCACATATGCAACAGGACTATACTTCTACGTTGAATGGTCTAGTGACGGGTTTACAACAGTCTCAGGAAACTCAGGTTGGTTTGCCGACAATTTGTATTATGCTTTGCCAACTGCTTTAGCCTCGGGTACATATTCATGGCATGTTAAATCGAGAATCGGTACATCAGGTTCAGAATCAGCATTTTCTTCGACAGCTACTTTTGTTATCCCGGTTTCCGCATCAAGTGCTGCTGCTGTTCCTATTGTGATCTATCCAACCGGAGGAACAACAGTATATGTACTGAATCCAACCTTAAACTGGTATGCATACTCATCATCGGCTTTAGAATTTGAAGTCAGAATTTCTACTACTTCCAGTGTTGATAGTGACGGAATGTTGAGTAACCCGCTGGCAGTATCTTCAGCTTCTTGGACGGCAGGAACATCTATGGATGTCGGTTCTATTCCTTATACATTGACTGCCGGTGCACCGTACTATTGGCAAGTAAGATCAAGGTTGGTATCGTCACCCGGTGTAGTATCATCGTGGTCAAGTGTAGGAAGTTTTGCAACAGCAGCAGGTTCATTTGCCATAGTTCCATTGACAGGAACTCCAAATTTTGGACAGCCGATAAACAGCACGAATGCAGTTTTGAATTGGAACTTGCCGGTAAAGAGCAATTCTTATTTGAATTATGATGTTGAGTTCTCAAAAAACTCTGATTTTTCAAATTCAACTATAATTAGAGACATTCCTGAAAAAGTGACAAGCCTCAGTAGGTTGGACATGAACTCGACCTATTACTGGCGGGTACTTTCAAAGAATTCGACAGGATCGGTTTCAAATTATTCCCAAACAGCATCATTCAATACTGGTAATGTAACCGAGGTAGCAGGAGATCCAATAGTTCCAAGCGAGTTCTCGTTATCCCAGAATTATCCAAACCCGTTTAACCCAACAACACGGATAAAATTTACATTGCCACAAAATTCGTTTGTAACAATTAAGATTTACGATATGCTCGGGCGGGAAATAAAAACATTGATCAATCAAGAAATGACTGCAGGCAGTTATTCAATTGATTGGAACGCTGAAAACAACTTAGGAAGCAATGTATCGAGCGGAATGTACATATACAGAATAACCGCTGGAAGTTTTGTTGCTACTAAGAAGATGGTATTAATTAAATAACAATAATACTAGGAGAGAATAAAATGAAAGCAATCAGCGTTCGGGTAGTCTTTGTTTTGGTAGTAGCTGCGGTGGGTTTAGCCCTTTACGCATGTCATCAAGCATTTTTCGCTTAGAAAAAAAATAAATAGCAATTTCAAAAAAGGCTATCAACCACGGTAGCCTTTTTTTATTCTGTCATTCAAATTCAAAATGCAGGTATAATCGATACTTTTCAAATTCTTTCGATAAAGAGAATTTCCCAACCAGAACTCCCTATTTTTCTGTTCATTTTTTTTCTAAAAAATATTATTTTTGGCACCACTAAGGATCGAAGTTTCGGTTAACCTACTTAATTATTGATGTTACGCAAGGTCTGGCTTTGACAAACGAATTATTGTTGTCTTAGAGAAAATACTCGTTTTACAATTTAATTCTTCACGACCGATCAAACTTTGCCTAAGTTAATTATTAACTTTTAACATTTTTATATCGTATATAATGTTTGATAAATATTGAACTTGACAACATGTGAGTTATGAATTAATTTTTTGTTGTAAATTGGTTCTGAAAGAGACGATGAATTTTTCCACAATAGAACCTTTGAAATTTTCCAGCCGAGTTATTCATTTTACTATTTACTCAAGTTTATGATTATTTCTATCGACTTATAATCGGTATTATCATGGAAGAGAAAGAATTTTTATGCTTCAGAATAAAAAAGCAATTCCTAAAAAAGCGAAGAGTACCGTTTATTCAAAAAAACGTCTAAAAAAATCTTTAGGAAATAAATCCCGCAAAACGGATAATTCCCGCATTCGCGCTAACGAAATTCGCGACGAAGACAAAACATCTTTGCTTCCAAAGAAAATTCTTAAGAAAGACTATAGACGAAAACGTGTTGAAGAAAAACTAATTGAATCTCAAAAAGGATTAAATGCAATTTTTGAATTTGCTGCCGATGGAATTCTTATCGCAGATCTAGAAACTAAGAGATTTGTAAGCTGCAATCCTATGATTTGCAAAATGTTAGGCTACTCGCAGGAAGAACTTCTGAATCTTTCGGTAAGTGAAATACATCCGGAAGAAGATCTTCAATATGTGTTTGATCAATTTACGCAACAGGCAAAAAAAGAATTCTCATTGGCAAAAAATATTCCCGTTAAGCGTAAAGATGGTTCGGTTTTCTACGCCGAGGTAAACTCGATACCGATAGTGTTTAACGGTAAAAAATCCCTGGCCGGATTTTTTAGAGTTATCGATGAGAGAAAGAAAATCGAGGAAGAGCTTAGGGAAAGTGAGAAACGATTCAGAACTCTGGCTGATACAACCACGACAGCAATTTTTGTATACCAGGAAGAAAATTTTGTTTATTCAAATAAAGCTGCACAGAAGATCTCGGGTTTTACTGAAGAAGAATTTTTTTCAAAAAAATTCTGGGATTTTGTTCATCCAGATTTTCGCGATTTGATTAGAGAACGTGGTTTAGCCCGTCTTCGAGGCGAAAAAGTTATCGAGAATTATGAATTTAAAATTGTTTGTAAAGACGGTTCGGAAAAATGGGTTGATTTTACTGCCGGAAGTATTAACTGGAATGGTAAAAAATCGGCAATTGGAACAGCATTCGATATAACAT
>CAZQQC010000122.1:0-8960 GCA_964595365.1 uncultured Melioribacter sp. | reverse complement strand
CACTTTGAAAGATATCAAATAACTTTATATTATGCAACAAGTTAGAACTAACACTTTTTATAACTTCAATAACCGAGAGCGAATCTACCGAATTATCCAAAATAAAAGCAAAATCTCTGTAAACCTTTGGATATTTAAGCAGTTCATGAAATGACCTTTCAGGCAATGCGATCTGCTTCAAAAATTCCATATTAGTTTCAAAAACAAAAACTTCCTGATCAACATCAAATAATTGGCATGTCTCTTTATAGACTTTGCCACCGATTCCAATCACTTGACCAGAACTAGAAAATGTAAACGTCGTTTCTAAATGAGAACCACCAACTGCTGAGTAACCAGGCTCAAATGAAACATTAGGCAGAAGTTTTTTCAGAAAGGACTCGGCAAAACCTTTAAGATCAAAGAGATCGAATGTTCTATCTTGATCAAACCATTCTGTTCTTAAGATGCTGCCAGTGAGGCAGATCAATAAATGTTCGGACTCGCGGAAATCATCAAAGCTGGAAATTTTCTTATCAGTTAGTCTTTCAAAAACTTTCCCTACTTCAAACAACTTTAAATCACGCTCATTCACTTTCAGATTATTTGAAATTGCCGTAAGCATACCGGGCAAAAGAGAGGGGCGTAAATTCGAGAGCTCACTGCTTTGAGGATTGAGAATGTTAATCGGTCTGCCAAATTTAGTTGCAACGCTATCACTCAAAAAAGAATTTGTAATTATTTCATAGAAACCGAGAGAATTGAGCAACTCTCTTACATTGCCATCGAAAGCAGAATGATCTACCTTAGGTTCAAGAGCGACTCCTATTTTATTTATTTCAGGTATATTGTTGTAACCGTAAATTCTCGCTACCTCTTCAATTAAATCGATTTCCCGTTCGATGTCATGTCTATAGCCGGGTACAACAACATCGATAGAATCCTTTCCTTTGTAGCCAATATCAAATTGTGAAAGAAGTTTTTCCTGTATTGTCATTTGTCTATCATCTTTCAAGATTTCAAAACCTAAACGAACAAGAATACGCTTGACTTCATTCGCGTTTATATTGTAGCCAAGAATTTTATTAATTCTTGAAAAGCGAAGCGATGTTAACTTATTGTTAATCGGATTCGGATATTCATCAATCTCGGATGCAGCAATTTCTCCGCCTGCAGTTTCTTGGATTAACTGTGCAGCTCTCCGGGCTGCCCATTTTGTAATTTCATAATCAGTTCCGCGCTCAAATCGATATGAAGCATCGGTAGAAAGTCCAAGTCGTTTTGCGGTTTTTCTAATTGATGACGGATTGAAAAAAGCACTTTCTATTAAAACATTTTTTGTTTGAGATGTAACTTCGGAATTCTCGCCTCCCATTATTCCGGCAATTGCAACGGGTTTGATTCCGTCACAAATCATTAAATCACCCGGTGATAGTTCTCTTTCCTTTGAATCGAGCGTTCTAAATTTCTTATCGTTTCCAGCAGAGCGAACTACTATTTTTTTGCCACCTAAATTATCCAGATCGAAGGCGTGCAATGGCTGGCCGACTTCGTAAAGAACATAATTGGTAACGTCAACAACATTGTTAATTGAACGCAGACCAACACTTTTCAATCTATTCTTTAACCAGTCTGGCGATTCTTTTATCTCGACATTAGAAACAACTTTGCCAACGTAGCGGGGGCAATTAATTGCATCAATAATTTCTACCGATGCAAATTCTTCGGATCTCTTTTTCGATTCATTCAATTCAACGTTCGAATATTTCAATTCTCTATCAAAAAGTGCCGAGAGATCGCGAGCAATTCCAATGTGACCGAGCGCATCGGCACGATTTGGAGTTATCGCTATTTCCAAAACTACATCGTTCATTCCCAATGCATCGCTAATCGGCATCCCATCTTTCAAATAGGAATGCAACACCATAATACCTTCGTGATTATCGCTGATTCCAAGTTCACGCTCCGAGCAGATCATTCCAGATGAAACTTCACCTCTAATCTTGGCTTTTTCTAATTTCATCCCTCCGTTAGGAATTACAGCGCCTACTTTTGCAAACGCAACCTTCTGTCCCGAGGCAACATTTGGCGCGCCGCACACTACATTATAATCATGTTCACCGTCGTAAACAGTGCACAGTGAAAGTTTATCTGCGTTCGGATGTTTTTTTGCTTCTTTCACAAAACCGACAACAATTTTCTCAAACTGTTTGGCTTGATCAAAGACTCCCTCAACTTCCAATCCTGCATAAGTAAGCTTATCAACTATTTCTGAAACAGAAATGTCTTTGAGATCGATGTAGTCACCCAACCAATTAAGAGAAATTTTCATTTCATCACCCTATTAGCTTTTAGAACTGTGTTAGAAAGCGCTTATCGTTGTCAAACAAAATCCGGATATCATCGATTCCGTATTTACGCATAGCCGTTCTTTCGATTCCCATACCGAAAGCATAACCGATATATTTTTCCGGATCGATGCCAACATTCGTCAACACATTCGGATCAACCATTCCACATCCAAGTATTTCGAGCCATCTGCCCTCTTTGCCTTTCGGCTGCCACCAGACATCCATTTCTGCACTTGGTTCCGTGAAGGGGAAGAAGCTTGCACGAAATCTATACGGCACATCTTTACCATAGAATTGCTTAACAAAAGCTACTAAAGTTCCTTTCAACTCGGCAAAAGTTATATCCGTATCTACAACCAGTCCCTCTATCTGATGAAAGAGACAATAACTTTTTGCGCTGATCGCTTCGTTTCGAAAAACTTTGCCAGGCATTAAAGCTCTAATAGGCGGTTTCTTTCTTTCCATAAGTCTGATTTGAACCGGCGAAGTATGAGTTCGCAATAGAAAATCTTCCGATACAAAAAAAGTATCTTGCATATCACGAGCAGGATGATCTGCCGGAAAATTTAGTGCGCTAAAATTGTAGTAATCGGATTCAAGTTCCGGTCCCTCGTAAACAGAAAAACCCCAGCCTTTGAAAATTTCTTTTATCTCATCCAAAGTTTGAATTAAAATGTGCTTACTGCCAATTTCTTTTGTACGACCGGGCAGTGAAAGATCGACATAACTGCCCGAAGAAATTTTTTCACCTTCAAACTTTGCTTTTAATTCGTCAAACTTTGACTGTACATGCAGTTTGAGTTCGTTTAGGGCATTGCCTACTTTCGGTTTATCTTCTTTCAGGACATCTTTAAGTGAATCGAACAGTTGAGAGATGAAACCTTTTCTACCGAGATATTTTATGCGTAGTTCTTCCAGTAAGGCGAGATTGTTCGTCTTTGATAGATCTTCGTCAAAGTCTTTTCTGGTTTCACTAATCTTATCTAACATTTCCTTTATCCCGCGGACCAGTCTGCGTGTTGTCTAAAAAGTAATTTTCAATTTTAATATCTGTGTCAATCCCTGTTTCGACGAGCGAAGCGAGAGCTGAAATCAGCATCATCCGTGTTCTATTTTTTCAAAAGAATATTACTTTTAAGACGACCACTGCGAACCGGCAGGTAAGTTTAAAAAATTCCCTCTTAAGCCTTTCGAAAAGCTCGAGAGGGATAGAATTAGTTTAGTGCAAATTTTACTATTTCAGAAAACGATTGTGGATTTTCAACTGCAATGCTTGCTAAAAGTTTTCTGTTGATAGCAACTCCTTTGGATTCGAGTGCGTGCATAAGACGTGAATACGTTGTTCCATTTTGTCTTGCAGCAGCGTTTATTCTTACTATCCACAAAGAACGGAATACTCGTTTTTTCAGTTTGCGGTCACGATATGCGTGAACCAAACCTTTTTCAACATGATGTTTTGCAACTGTGAGGACTTTGGATCGGGCGCCCCAATAGCCTTTCGCCATTTTAAGTACTTTTTTGCGTCTTTGTTTCGACGCAGAGTGATTTACTGATCTAGGCATGGCTTTACTTTCTCCTTATTGAATCAAGGTTGTGATCTTCTTTTGATCTGCCTTGGATACTAAAGTTGATTTTCTCAATCCTCTTTTTCTCTTGGTAGATTTTGAAGTTAAAATATGCGATTTGTACGCTTTGTTTCTTTTTACTTTTCCGGAACCGGTTTTTCTAAATCTCTTTGCGGCTCCACTATTACTTTTCATCTTATGCATTACTACACCTTATTTATTTTTCTTTTTACCTTTTTGCGGCGCTAATATTGTATGCATTGCTCTTCCTTCAAACTTGGGCTCTTGCTCAACTTTGGCTACATCAGATAATCGTTCAATAAATCTTCTAAGCAATGCTTCACCAAGTTCAGTGTATGCTAATTCCCTGCCTTTAAATATTACTGAAACCTTAACTTTATCGCCATCTTCGATAAAATTAACAGCGTGCCTTGCTTTGAAATCAAAATCATGAGTATCTGTATTTGGATGCAAGCGGATCTCTTTTAAGACGCTTACCTGCTGTTTTTTCTTTTGAAGTTTTTCTTTTTTCTGCTGTTCATAAGTAAATTTTCCATAATCTATAACTTTGCAGACTGGCGGAGTTGCTTGCGGCGCAATTTCGACAAGATCCATTTGAGCTTCTTCTGCTTTTTTTAACGCTTCCTTAATTGAAACTATACCAATCTGCTCACCGTTCGGTCCTATGAGCCGTACTTCAGGAATTCTGATTTCCTGATTGACCCGAAATTTTGTTTGAGTGATATAATACCTCTCTTAATTGTGATTAACTTTATTATTTATCTCTTCAAGTATTTGTTGCTTGAACTCTTCGACTAACATACTTCCTTTGTCGCCAATTT
This sequence comes from uncultured Melioribacter sp., assembly GCA_964595365.1. Taxonomy (GTDB): domain Bacteria; phylum Bacteroidota; class Ignavibacteria; order Ignavibacteriales; family Melioribacteraceae; genus Fen-1258. The sequence continues at coordinate 4,223 of CAZQQC010000122.1, read as the reverse complement.
TATGCTGCCTCACAGAAACCATTCCGCTTTCTTTTTCCTTTTCACCAACTATAAGCATGTACGGAACTTTCTGGTTCTCCCACTCGCGAATTTTGTATCCTATCTTCTCACTTCTATCGTCAAGTTCAACCCTTATGTTATTATTCTTTAACGATTGATAAACACTTTTCGCGTAATCTGAAAAGTTTTGCGAAACGGGAATAACAACCGATTGAACCGGCGCCAACCATGTCGGGAAATATCCAGCATAGTGTTCGATAAGCACGCCTATAAATCGTTCCAGCGAACCAAACGGTGCACGATGAATTACAACCGGTCTATGTTTTTGTCCATCGCTACCAACATACTCTAAATTAAATCTTTCGGGCATAACATAATCAATTTGAACAGTACCGAGCTGCCATCTTCTTCCCAGCGCATCTTTAACCATAAAGTCAATTTTGGGGCCATAGAAAGCCGCTTCTCCTTCTGCAACAAAATAAGTTAAATTCATTTTGTCCGCAGCTTCCTTAATTTCTTTTTGCGCTTGTTCCCACAATTCGATATTGCCGCCATACTTTTCAACGTTATCGTCTCTGATAGAAAGTTGAGTTGTAAACTCTTGGAATCCCATTGTCGTAAAAACAACTTGAATTAGTTCAATCACATTACAGACTTCATCCTTCAGCTGATCTTGACGAACAAAAATATGTGAGTCGTCTACAGAAAATCCGCGCACGCGTGTTAATCCGTTTAATTCGCCGGATTGTTCGTAACGATAAACTGTTCCGAATTCCGCGTAGCGAATCGGCAAATCGCGGTAACTCCTCGGCTTCGACAAATAAATCTGGAAATGATGCGGGCAGTTCATCGGTTTGAGAAGATACTCTTCGCTATCATCCGCAAATTTGATGGTGGGGAATTGACTCTCTTTGTAATAGGGATAATGCCCGCTAGTTTTATAAAGATTTATGTTGCCGATGTGCGGTGTAATGACAGGTAGATAACCCCGTTTTGTTTGTTCTTCGCGCAGAAATTTTTCCAGAGCCTCACGCAATACAGTGCCTTTCGGAAGCCAGATAGGTAAACCGGAACCAACTTTGGGAGTGATATAAAATAGTTCTAACTCCCTTCCAAGTTTTCTGTGGTCTCTTTTCTTTGCTTCCTCAAGCGCTACGAGGTAATCATCCAACATTTTTTTCTTCGGGAAGGAAATGCCGTAAATTCTTTGCAGCTGTTTGTTCTTCTCGTCGCCTCTCCAGTAAGAACCGGAAACACTAAGCAGCTTAACGTATTTTATTTTTCCGGTATCCGGTACATGAGGACCGGTGCAAAGATCGGTGAAATTTCCTTCATCATAAATACTGATTACATCGTGAGTATCATCGAGCTCACTTAAAATTTCTAATTTATAATTGTCACCTTTCTTTTCGAAAAACTTTACCGCTTCGTTCTTGCTCAGTTCGGTCCGCTTGAATGGATTTTTCTGATTAGAAATTTCCATCATACGTTTTTCAATTTTGGAAAGATCATCTTCGCAGAGAGTTGAATTGATATCTACATCGTAATAAAATCCGGATTCTACAGCGGGACCGACACCAAACTTAGCTTCAGAATATATAGATTGAATCGCATGCGCCATCAAATGTGAAGTGGAGTGCCAGTAAGTCTCTTTACCTTCATCGTTGTCAAATGTTAAAATTTGCAGAGCAGAATCTTTGTCTATTTTCCAATTCAAGTCTCTTACGATGCCGTTAATTTTTGCAACTAATGCATCCTCAGCTAATTTATTTGAAATTGATTTCGCTACTTCAAAAGCTGTAATGCCTTTTTCGAATTCCTTTATCGAACTGTTAGGTAATGTAATTTTTATCTTATCCATAGCCTCATATTAAAAAAAAACGGAGATGCCTCCGACTGTTTGTGGGTTCTATAGGACTCGAACCTATGACCTTCTGCACGTCAAGCAGACGCTCCAGCCAACTGAGCTAAGAACCCGAACGATTTAAAACGTCATTTTGAAATCTAATAATTGTTGTACCGAGGGCCGGACTCGAACCGGCACGGGTGCTAACACCCACAGGATTTTAAGTCCTGTGCGTCTACCAATTCCGCCACCCCGGCAAAAAAATGTAAGCCATCTCAAAAGCAATTATTAAAAATAGCACGCTTATGCCCATGATTATAACTGATTTTTACAGATTTCAGTTCTGAAAAAATTACTTTAGAGATAACTTTTTTATCTATAAAATCATTATCGCCTTACAACCCCGATAAATCGGGACAGGCTTTGTTACAAATACAAAATGTGGTGCAAATATAATTCTTTTTTATAATTTGGTGCAATTCTTTGCGCTTATAAAGCTTTGCGTGCATAATGCTTTTTATCCTGGTATGTGCACTAACTCTTTTGGGTGATTGCAGTTCGAACACAAATTAGTTGAACACAGTGGCTGATGTTGTACCAAAGATGTTTGCATTCATTTTTTGAAATAATTATTTTTGTCGGCAATTTTAGGGCCCATAGCTCAGTTGGTTAGAGCATCTGACTCATAATCAGAGGGTCGGAGGTTCAATTCCTTCTGGGCCCACAAAAAAAAGCCCCTCATGTTAATCGTGAGGGGCATTTTTCCTGCGTCTGAAAGATTCTACGAGATTTAAGTTTTGGCAGATAAATTTTTTCGTTTTAAAATCTTAAAATCAACGACAAAAAATTTAGCAACAAATATTTCAAAGTTCTGTGCAGATAAGACTTCGACAACAGTCTATAGAGTTTTCTGAAAAGAAACAGTAAACTTACTTCCTTCCTCCTTCCGCGATGCGAACGTAATTTCTGCATTATTCAATTCACAATATTTCTTAACAAGAGCCAGCCCAAGACCGCTACCTTCAAACCTTCGCGAGTAGCCGCGCTGTTCCTGAGTGAATGGTTCAAAAATCATATTCATGTACTCCGATGAAATACCAATTCCGGTATCTTCTACGCTTACACTCACGCTTCCATTTTTATCTCTTTCAATGAATACATTTACTTCACCATAATTTGTGTATTTAATTGCATTATCTACAAGATTCACGAAAATCTGATTAATACTATGAATATCACCAAACACCAACGCTTCGGAGATGTCACAATGGATATTGAAACCAAATCCTTTTTCTTTTGCTATTTGAGAATATTCTTTTTGAATCTCATCAAAAACATCCGTAAGCAGGTTAATGTTTTTGAAAACAGGTCTATAAGTGCCTACCAGCAATTCCGATAGGTTTAAGATTAGGCTAATCGTTCTGATAATTCTTCTTCCGGCAGAATCGATACCATCAAAAAAGTGTAATTGATTTTCGGTAAGCTTACCATTTAATTCTTCTTTAATCAAATTTGACATGCTCATAACCACATTCAGCGGAGAACGAATTTCGTGCGACATTTGAGCAAGGAATTCCGACTTAAGTTTATTAGCTCTCTCGGCTTCTTCCTTTGCTTCCATCAAATCCTGTATCATTTTCTTTTTCTCGGTAATATCCTTCTGCACTGCAAGATAGTTTATTGTGTTACCATCCTTATCCTTGATCGGCGAAATAAGCGCTTCTTCCCAATATAGTTCTCCATTTTTTTTCTTATTAAGAAATTCACCGTGCCAGGTTTTACCTGAAAGTATAGTATCCCACAGAAGTTTATATGCTTCCTTTGTAGTGTGGCCTGACTTTAATATTCTCGGATTTTTTCTGTAGACTTCCGCCAAAGTGTAACCGGAATTTATTTCAAATGTTTTGTTGACGTAATCTATGTCACCATTTAGATCGGTGATAACGATGGAAGCCGGGCTCTGCGCAACTGTTTCGTATAGTTTATGAATTTCGATTTCAGCTTTTTTACGGTCGCTAATATCACGTACAAAACCATTAAAGAGAATCGTTTTGCCGGTGCTGTCTTTAACGGCACTTGTGGTAAGCTGGACCCAAATTGGTGTTCCGTCCTTCTTTTTCCATTTTAACTCAAGGTCGGTAACAGAACCGCCGCGTTCATATTCTGTAATGAGCTTTTCTCTTTCATCTTTATTAAAATATATATCTGTGTCAATTAGCTTTTGCAGCAGTTCTTCTTTTGAATCGTAACCCAATATTTGAACCAGCTTATCGTTTACCGACACAAACCTTCCGGATAGAGTTGACTGATAGATACCGACGGGTGCGTTATTAAAGTTGTTTCTATATTTTTCTTCGCTTAGCCGCAATGTATCTTC
>CAZQQC010000121.1:0-9062 GCA_964595365.1 uncultured Melioribacter sp. | reverse complement strand
GTTGTCGAAAGAGAATGTGAAAGTTTTGGGCTTCAAGGCAGATGCCTCTTCTTTTTCTGCAGCACAGGAAACAGTAAATTATGCTATCCAAAATATTGGCGGTCTGGATATTCTGGTTAATAATGCCGGTCGAACGAAAGATAATTTACTTCTCAGAATGTCCGAACAGGATTTTGATTCTATTATAAATGCAAACTTGAAAAGTGTTTTCAATTATACTAAGGCTGCAATTAAACCGATGATAAATCAGCGGTATGGAAAGATTGTAAACATTAGTTCGGTTGTTGGAATTACCGGTAATCCCGGTCAAGCAAATTATGTAGCGTCCAAAGCTGGAATAATTGGACTTACGAAATCGAATGCGAAAGAATTGGCTTCAAGAAATATAAATGTTAATGCTGTAGCACCGGGATTCATCGAGACCGACATGACCGGCAAACTTAATGATCAACAAAAAGAAACAATTTTGTCCGCCGTACCTATAAAACGTCTTGGAATGCCGGAAGATATAGCAAAAGCTGTGGCTTTTCTTTGCAGCAGCGATGCGGATTATATTACCGGTCAAGTTCTAAAGGTTGACGGCGGAATGGTGATGTAATCAAGATTTTTAATAAACTACATTTATTAACTAAAAAGGAGAGTAAATGGACATTGAGGCAAAAGTAAAAGAAATCGTTATGGATAAACTCGGAGTCGAAGAATCACAAATTACCCCAGAAGCTTCGTTCACAAACGATCTTGGCGCTGACTCATTAGATATAGTTGAATTGGTTATGGGGTTTGAATCAGCATTCGATATTTCGATTCCAGACGAAGACGCCGAAAAAATTTCTACAGTAGGCGATGCAATCAAGTACTTGAAAGAAAAATTAGGAAAATAAACCTGTTGAAAAGATCACGGTTCCGGCTGTGATCTTTTCCTTTATTATGCCATCCACATAACACGAGGATCAAAAATGAATAATAGAAGAGTGGTTATAACCGGTCTCGGCGCTTTAACTCCTATCGGTAATACTGTTAAAGAATATTGGGAAGGATTAATTAGTGGCAAAAGCGGTGCCGGATTAATAACCAGATTTGACACGACCGGGCATACAACAAAGTTTGCTTGCGAAGTTAAGAATTTTGATCCGTTAACTTTCATCGACAAGAAAGAACTACGAAGGATGGATCCTTTCACGCATTATGCTGTTGCAACTGCTGTTATGGCGCTCGAGGATTCGAAGTTAGATCTATCAAAAGTTAATCTTGAAAGATTTGGTGTTATTTACGGAAGCGGTATTGGCGGAATGATAACATGGGAAGAAGAACACAGCGCCTACATAAATGGAGGTGCTAAACGAATCAGCCCCTTCTTTGTTCCTAAGATGATTTCTGATATTGCAGCAGGCCAAATTTCAATCCGTTTTGGTTTGAAAGGACCAAACTACGCGACAACTTCTGCGTGTGCTACTTCTTCTCACGCCATTGCCGATGCTTTTATTCTTATCCAGCGCGGTTCTGCCGACGTTATGCTATCCGGAGGTTCGGAAGCAGCTATTACACCAATGTCCATCGGCGGTTTTAACGCTGCCCGTGCTTTATCTATATGGAACGACAGATATGCTGAAGCCTCCCGACCATTCGACAAAGATAGAAATGGCTTTGTGATGGGCGAAGGCTCCGGTAGCGTAATATTAGAAGAACTTGAACATGCCAGGGAAAGAAGTGCAACAATCTATGGAGAGATAATTGGTGTTGGGTTAACCGGAGATGCTTTCCATGTAACTGCACCACCTCCTGGCGGGGAAGGGGCTGTCAGGTCAATGAAAGAATCTTTGCGGGATGCCGGTGTAGAGCCAGCTTTTGTCGATTATATAAATGCACACGGTACCTCTACGGAATTGAACGACTTGCATGAAACACAGGCAATCAAAACTGTATTCGGTGATCACGCATATAAGCTTACTATTAGTTCAACCAAATCCATGACAGGGCATTTGCTGGGTGCGGCAGGAGCAATAGAAGCGATTGCAACAATTCTTGCGCTCAAGAACGGCGTTATTCCACCAACTATTAATCTTGACATTCCAGATCCAGAATGTGATTTGAACTACACTCCAAAAGTTGCGGCAAAGAAAGATATCAAATACGCCATCAGCAATACATTCGGATTCGGCGGACACAACGCATCCTTGCTGTTTAAAAAATTTGAAGAGTAGTTTTGTTTGGCGGTATTTATCATAGAATTATCGGTTTATTCAGGCAGCAGAATCTTATAACCGATAAGCAATTACAAAATCTTATTCAAGAAAAAATAAAACAGTTAAGAAAGCTGCTTGGATTTCGAATGCACAATCCGGCATTTTACATCAAAGCAATAACCCATCGTTCGTTCATCGAGATTTACCCGCATCTGGCTAAGTCTAATCAGCGGCTCGAGTTCTTTGGTGATTCGGTGCTAAGTATGATTATTGCGCAATATTTATTCTACAATTTTCCGGATGAAGAAGAAGGCTTTTTGACCAAAGCAAGGGCTTCCCTGGTTAACAAAGATCGTCTTTACGAAGCTGCGCAAGCACTCAGGCTTGATGACGTAATTCTTTATAACATGAAATACCTTCGAGAGCCTGTTTACGGACTGCAATCAATTATGGCTGACGCATACGAAGCTTTAATTGGAGCGATATATTTAGATCGAGGATTGAAGAGGGCACAAGAGTTCGTTTACAAATCTATAATCGAGCCTTCCGAAGAAGATGAATCGTTTCTGGTGGATACAAATTATAAAGGGCAGCTTCTGGAATATGTACACGCGCACAAACTACTTACTCCGCGTTACGTAATTAGAAAAGAAGAGGGACCTCCACACATGAAGAAATTTACTATTGAGGTTTTTATAAATGACGTATCCTACGGATTTGGAACCGGCAACAATAAAAAAATAGCAGAACAAAACGCTTCCCGAATAGCTCTCGAAAAACTGAAGTTAATCTGACTGAAATTTTCTTTCCGATCGAGAAATTTTTTTAAAGCTTCCGATTTTCTTCTTTTAGCTATATTACGGCACATAAAAATTTACTCATTCATAAAAATTTTGCGAGAAAAACGAAATGAACAATCTTGAATTTTACGACAAATTTGTTGACCGCCATATCGGACCAAATTCGAACGACATTGGTAAAATGCTTTTGGCAATCGGAGTTTCGACGCTTGACGAATTGATAAATAAAACCGTACCCCAACCAATTAGACTTAAAGACGATTTAACGCTTGACCATGCCATGACGGAATATGAGTTCATGCATGAGCTGAGAAAGATAGCTGCAAAGAATAAAGTGTTTAAGAATTACATTGGTCTTGGTTATTATCCAACTTTAACTCCAGGTGTTATTCAACGTAATATTTTAGAGAACCCGGGATGGTACACACAGTACACACCTTATCAAGCCGAAATATCTCAGGGCAGATTGGAAGCATTGCTCAATTTTCAAACGATGGTAATTGATTTGACGGGAATGCAGACTGCCAATGCTTCTTTGCTAGATGAAGGCACAGCCGCTGCCGAGGCAATGACAACGCTTCATTCGTTAAGAAAAAGCGCCAGGAAAAATTCACACACATTTTTGGTTTCGGACAAAGTCTTTCCTCAAACCATCGATGTTATATTAATGCGAAGTGAACCGTTAGGCATTCAAGTTAAGATTGTCGATCATAACAGATTAGAGCTTAGCGATGACATCTTCGGTATTCTTGTTCAATACCCTTCTGCTGATGGTGAAGTGTCCGATTATTCTAATCTATTCCAGCAGGCTGAAGAAAAAGGTATTTACAAAGCCGTTGCTGCCGACTTACTTTCGCTTGCATTGCTGACTCCTCCGGGAGAGTTTGGTGCCGATGTCGTTGTCGGATCAACACAAAGATTTGGTGTGCCAATAGGATTCGGTGGTCCGCATGCCGCTTACTTTGCAACCAAAGACGAATACAAAAGACAAATACCGGGGAGAATTATAGGTGTATCAATCGATGCTCAAGGTAAAAGAGCATTGCGTATGGCGCTTCAAACGAGAGAACAACACATCAAACGAGAGCACGCTACAAGTAATATTTGTACTTCTCAAGTTCTGCTTGCAATTATGGCTGGAATGTATGCGGTTTATCACGGACCGAAAGGAATTAAAGCCATTGCAGAAAGAATTCACAACCTAACCGTAATTCTGGATGAGGCGTTGAAATCGATCGGTATTCGTCAATTGAACAAAAATTATTTTGACACTTTGAAAATAGAATTAAATTCGGCAGAAGAATCGAAAAAAATTAAGGCTGAAGCGTTGAGCTGCGGAATAAATTTTAGATACATCGGTGAAAACGAAATAGGAATTTCGATTGCAGAGCCGAATACAATAGAAGACGTTGCAGATATTTTAAAAGTTTTTGCGAAAGCATTAAACAGGAAATACGATGAACACAAAATATCGGCAATTGTGCGTAGTTCGGATAAAGAGTACCCGGAGAATCTAAAAAGAAAATCAAATTATTTAACCCACCCCGTATTCAATTCCTACTATTCCGAAACAGAAATGCTTCGCTACATAAAAGGATTGGAGAAAAAGGATCTTTCTCTAACCACTTCGATGATTCCTCTAGGTTCATGTACAATGAAACTGAACGCTTCAACAGAAATGTTTGGAATAAGCTGGCATGAATTTTCTTCTCTTCATCCATTTGCACCGGAAGATCAACCGAATGGTTACAAGCAAATTTTCAGCGAGCTTGAAAATGATTTGGCAAAGATTACCGGCTTCAATTCCGTATCGCTTCAGCCTAATTCCGGCGCTCAAGGCGAGTATACCGGGCTAATGGTTATACGAGCCTATCATCGCGCTAATGGAGATAAGCAAAGAAATGTTGTATTGATTCCTTCGTCTGCTCACGGTACAAATCCGGCAAGCGCTGTTATGGCAGGCTGTAAAGTAGTGGTTGTGAAATGTGATGAAAACGGAAACATAGACGTAAGCGATCTGAAATCAAAAGCGGAACAATACAAAGAAAATCTTTCTGCGTTGATGGTAACTTATCCCTCAACTCATGGGGTATTCGAAGAGTTGATAATCGATATCTGTAAAATCATTCATGATAATGGCGGATTGGTCTACATGGACGGTGCAAATATGAATGCTCAAGTCGGATTGACAAGCCCCGCCTCTATAGGTGCCGATGTTTGTCATCTCAATCTTCACAAAACATTTGCAATACCTCACGGGGGCGGAGGTCCCGGCATGGGACCGATAGCAGTTGCAAAATATTTAGCACCGTTTCTACCCGGGCACCCGCTTGTAAAAGTAGGCGGAGAAAAAGCAATTCATGCAGTTGCCTCGGCGCCATGGGGTAGTGCAAGCGTGCTAATTATTTCGTACGCTTATATAAAAATGATGGGTGCAAAAGGTTTAACACTTGCAACAAAAGTTGCAATCTTGAATGCAAATTATATAAAAGCAAGATTGGAGAAATTCTACCATGTTCTGTATGCCGGAAAAAATAATTTCGTTGCGCATGAATTGATTTTTGATTGCAGACAATTCAAATTGTCCGCCGGAATAGAAGTTGAAGATATTGCAAAGCGGTTAATGGATTACGGTTTTCATGCGCCAACGGTTTCGTTTCCGGTGCCTGGTACGATAATGGTTGAGCCGACCGAAAGCGAATCGCTTTATGAACTCGACAGATTTTGCGACGCTCTGATTTCCATAAAAAAAGAAATTGAAGAAATAGAAAATGGCAATTTTAGCAAAGAAGATAATCCTTTGAAAAATTCTCCGCACACGCTGGAACATGTTGTTAATGATAAATGGACACATTCATACACGCGCAAAACAGCGGCATTCCCGACACATCGGACGAGTGAAAACAAATTCTGGCCTTCGGTTGGAAGAATCAACAATGCATACGGTGATAGAAATTTAGTTTGCAGTTGTGTGCCTATCAGCGAGCATGTAGAGGAGCTGGCTTGAATAGCGACGAAAAAGAGCTGCAAGAAATAGCCGAAATTCTTTTCAGAGCAAAGACCATTGCTGTTGTGGGCATATCAGACAATCCAGCGAGAACCAGCAGTGAGATAGCTGAATTTCTTGTCGATAAAGGTTATAAAGTTGTTGGTGTGAATCCTTTGATTGAAAGATCGGGAAGGATAAAAGTTTACCCGAGGCTTCAAGATATTCCCTTCGATATCGATATAGTAGATGTCTTTCGGCGCTCTGAAGCAATACCCGAATTAATTCCTGAAATTCTGGAAAAGAATCCGAAAGTTCTTTGGCTGCAACAAGGAATACGGAACGATTCTGCTGTAAGTACTGTTATTGAAAAAGGTATCTACACTATTCAGGATAAGTGCATAGCAGTATATTATAATTTATGCAAACCGTTCCGTAAAAATTAAGTTACCGGTTTAATGAAATCCGTCATTCCCCAAAAATATTTTTTTGTCTTGCCCTTACTTCTTTTTTTGATTGGCTCGGCGATACTGCATGCAGGACCATTGGACACTCTTTATGTGAAAGGAGAACAGCAGGTCAAGATCGATTCGATAAAAATTTCCGGAAACGATATAACCAAAGACTTTATAATTCGCCGTGAGCTAACCATTAAAGAGGGCGATACTGTGACGGAAAAAATTATCGATTATAATCGTGAAAGAATTTTCAGCCTGGGATTGTTTTCCAATGTGAAACTGTTTGTATATAGAGCAAACGAAAAAAAAAACTTGATGATTACGGTGAGTGAAAGCTGGTATATTTATCCCCATCCATATTTTAGATCTGAATACAATTCCATCAACTCATCCACGTTCGGATTGAATTTGTTGTACAAGAATTTCCGCGGTCGAAATGAAATCATCAATGCAACTGTCGGTTTTGGCTATCAACCTATTTACAGATTATCGTATGAAACTCCTGCTCTCGTTTATGACGAAAATTTAGGAATTCAAGTTGATCTGTCGTATTCGAATTTGGTAAATAAGAATGTTGAAGCTGCCACAATTGTAGGCAGCAACTTCAAAGAAAGAGCTATTTATAACAGCATAACACTAAGCAAACGAATTAATCAATTCAACAGAGCATTTGTAACTGTAGGTTTTAATTACTTGGAAACGACACTTCCCGGGATAGAAAAAGTCACGGCATCGGGCAGTGGAATAGACCGTGTACCTTATGCCGGAATAAGTTATAATTTTGATTCACGGAATTTAAAACAATTTTCTGTTAACGGTTTCTATACCTTCGGTTCTTTTGTTCATAAAGGTTTCGGCGTGAATGGTATTAACTATAATATTCTTTTACTTGATCTCCGTGAATACCAGAAAATTGTTGGCGATCTTTTTGGAAAGTGGAGATTTGCTTCCCGCAATACTTTTGGCAAAACAGTTCCGTTCTATGATTACTCGTACCTTGGTTATGAAGAAAGGGTACGCGGCAATTTTAAGAATAGACGGGAGGGAAATAATTATTTGATTGCTTCGTTCGAAGTCAATCACCCAATCGTAAAAGAATGGGATGTTAGTTTGAAATTGCCTCTGCTGCCCCGAAGTCTTACTTCGGCTAGACTAGGGCTTTATCTCGGTTTATTTTACAATGCCGGTGCTACCTATAACAACAATCAGCGTTTATCCCTGAATCAATTTTATTCCGGTTATGGAATTGGATTTACTATTTTAGTAATACCGTACAGTTCTTTTAGAGTTGAATATGCTATCAACCAGGATCGACGAGGAGAATTTGTCTTTGCAAGCGGCTTTTCTTTCTGATATTGAACTATACTTTTCGCCTAAGGTCTCGGAGAAAAAAATATTTATCGAAGGAGAAGAACTTCATCATATTAAACATGTACTGCGGCATAAACCCGGAGATAAAATTTTTGTGACTGACGGCATGGGACAGATTTACAAAACTGAAATAGCAGTATTTTCAACCAATGATCTTACATGTAGAATATTGCAAAGGATGGAGTACCCTAATCGCTTTCCGGGTATAACTTTTTGCATCCCTCGTTTGAAAAGCGCCGAGCGTTTTGAGTTTGCTTTGGAAAAATCGGTTGAACTCGGCATAACAAACCTTATTGTTTTTGATTCGCAACGTACAATTGCAAAAGGTGAGAAGCTTAAACGCTGGCAGAAAATTCTCATTTCGGCAATGAAACAATCATTGCGCGCGTGGCTGCCAAAAATTAGCTATAAAGAATCTTTGCAAGAAATTCTAACGCTGGATGGCAAAAAAATTTTATTGGATCAAAAATCTGCGCTTAGTTTTTCAACTCTTCTTTCTACTATCAAAGATCAACTAACGACCTGCAACTTCCTTTTTATTTTTGGCCCCGAAGGCGGTTTCACGAATGAAGAATTAAGTACCTTGCCTGCAGTGGAGGGTAAAGAATGTAAAATTGAAAATGAAGTGATAAAAGTAAGATTGACAGAGAACCGTCTCCGTTCCGAAACCGCTGTTTTTGCTGCCGCTTCATTAATCGGTAATTTACAGTAACTCGATAATCTTTTTCACCAATCTCTCAAAATTTACTTTAACCTTTTCTGCAGTTTCAATTACTTCGGCGTGTGTAAGTTTATTTTCTGATAAGCCGGCTGCCGAATTTGTAACGCATGAAATTGCGGCTACTTTCATTCCAAGAGCTGCAGCGTAGAATGCTTCGTGAACTGTTGACATGCCTACTGCATCACCGCCAAATTTGCGAATCATTCTTATCTCTGCCGGCGTTTCGTAGCTTGGTCCTTTGGTTAACCAGTAAATACCTTCTCGTAATGCAATTTTTTCTTCGAGCGCTGAAAATTTTATTTTTTGGTTTAGTTCACTTGAAGGAAAATCAAGCATGAAATTTTTCTGTTCCAAACTTGCAATGTTGATTAATCCGGTAAGCTCCTTTTTAACACTTATCCCGTTCAAAGAAGTAGCGAGCATTAAATCGCCGGGTTGTAATGTATAATTAATTCCTCCTGCGGCATTGGTTAAAATTATTTTTTTACAGTTCAGTTTGTAAGCTAAGAAAACTGGAAGAACGCATTGTGTTAAACTGTATCC
>CAZQQC010000120.1:0-9078 GCA_964595365.1 uncultured Melioribacter sp. | reverse complement strand
TTACTATCTGGTCTTTGAACAATCCAAACACACCGGCTTTTTCTTCGTCATATATTTCTTCAACAATATCTATTTCGAGAAAGTGATTTCCGGATCCAAGGGTTCCAGCCTGATCCAGCCCGCGTTCAATTGCACGTTCGCTTACAACTTCCGGATCGGCATCGGCTAAGCTTCCTTTTTCTTCAGTTAATAGAAGGTCTTCATTGCTGCCGAAACCGTTGTTTACAGCCCAGCCTGCACCGGTTCTTAAAATCTTTTTTATTTCTCCGGCAGAAAGTTTCTTAATAGCTCCGCTTGCACCAACACCGGCAGGAATGTTTTTGAAAAGATTTTCTACAAGCCTTTGAATTTTATTTTTGATTTCGTCGTACTGCAAAAAAGTTGTTGCAAGCCGTACACCGCAGTTAATATCGTACCCAACTCCTCCGGGTGAAATCACTCCGGTATTAAAATCTGTAGCTGCAACACCTCCGATCGGGAAACCGTATCCCCAATGAATATCCGGCATTGCAAGACTGTACTTTTGAATGCCGGGAAGATGAGCAACGTTAATTACCTGTTTAATTGCTTCATCGTTTTGAAGTGTTGTTTCAAGCATGTTCTGCGATGTATAAATTCTTCCGGGCACCAGCATTCTGCCGAACTTTGGTATTTCCCAAAGGTTATCGTTGATCTTCTCAATTTCAACGTCATTAATTCGCATCGTTTCTAACTCCTATCTTCTGATTAGATATCCAGCACTATCCTCGTAAAAAATTTACCTTTTCTTTTTTCGATTTTTATCTGGTGAAAAGTAACAGCTTTTATTTCTACTTTTAGTTCGCAGTTGATCGTATTGATTTCACCGCCGGATAATTGGCAGTTGAGATAAAACTTATTTCCGGACTGAACGATGCCGAACTTTTTAATTGAATTGAAAATCCATTTCCCGGTATAGATCAAAAAAATTAGTTCATTGAGAAATTCAACCAGCAGCATCTCCAAACCTTCTTCGCTGCATTCGATTGCAAGTTTTTCTACGCCGTTTTCTTTTTTGATTTCGCATGCTGCTTCTTTGAGTGCAAGTGCGGAATCCTTGAACAAGCCAGTGATCGTTTTAGATTCAACCTCGAATGCAATATCTGCGGTATGTTCGATAAAATGGAAAGACATAAAAAATTCCGACGATTACCGGGTTATAAATTAAGAATGTTTATGCAAGTTTCAACATTCTAAAAATAATAGAGATACTTTATTTTGAAGACTGATACGCGGTCGGTCAAATCGAGTGTCTTCGTCGAATTATTTCTGTCGTGAACTTCATTTAGTGCAAAATAAATCCAGCTTTTCGGCAAAAATTGATAAGCGAAAAGCAATCCGATAAAAATTCTTTCCATCCTGCCGGTTGAACGAACAAAGACATTATCGACATAAACTGTTGCGCTCATGTCGTTGATTGGCGTTAAAGTGAAAAATGGTCTGGTGTTGTATGTGACATCTTCAATATTTCCGTCCGGTTTTCCTTCAATCCAAATATTGAATGATGTTCCAACTTGAATAATGTTCATAGCCTTCCATAAAAACGAGCCGCCAAATGATCCGAATGAACCGAGATAATTCCGGTAGAAATTATAAGTCTTTGAATAACTACCGTAAAAATTTGCATTCCATTTTGCCCGATTGATCCAGATATTGGGATCTATCTCGTAAGAATAGTATTGAATTCCGGCATCTTTGGAACGCCCGGCAACCATATCGATCTCAAATCCCCAGTTGCTTTTGAACTGCATGTTGTAAACAAATACCGCAGCGTGGTCGGTATATCCTTCAACTTTTTTATGATTGAGTGAAGCTCCGCCGAAAATTAATATTTGCGATATGACACCTTCCTTCGGATACCAGATCGGTCCCGATATTCCTGTTAGCTCTGCAGTTCCGATCCAGGGTACATATCCGACTTGATTAATATCGAAATTACTGCCGATGTATCTTGACCGTATAAAAGTAACCCATGAAGCTCCGAAACGTGTAAAGCCGGCTGATGCTGCAAAATCGCCTTCGGAATTTTTTATTGAATGCGCAATCTGATATGCAAGCTGCCAGTCGGATTCGCGCAGTGCGCCATCGATATCAATCACGCCGTAGGTGTTGTTGAAAGCTTGCTTTCCAACAAACAAAATTCCGAACGAAGAATTTTCCATGATTTGTCTTTTCACTCTGCCCAAAAAGAATACTGCAGAAGGTTCTGTAGCTTTTGACCCTTTATTATTTGTATAATCTTTTTCTCCGGTTCGCGCTATAAATCCTCCATACTCCCAATTACCAAATCTTCCGAAAACTTTTGTGCCAAGAGAGAGTGGCACTTCCGAACCATCGGGTAACTTTTTTCCTATTCTCCGCGAATAGAAAAGATTTAACGGACTATAGAAACCGGTGCTTTGTTGTTTTCCGGAAGGCATAAAAATTTCGTTGCCCTGAATAAAAAATGGACGACGCTCGTTGAAAAATGTTTCGTAACGTGAAATGTTGAACGTGAACGGATCAGCTTCGATTTGCGCAAAATCTGGATTTGCAGTTGCCTGAAATGTTAGCTGCTGCGACGGATTGTAGAAAATATCTAAACCGGTACGCGGATCAACTTTGTAATTGTTATTGCCAAGATAATCTATCCTGCCGAATACAACAGGATATAATTCAAGATTCAAACCTTTGCTGGAAGGATGAAAATCTTCAAAGAGAAGTTTGCCGAATTTTGAAATTCGCTGGCCTTCGTTTTGTTCGTATCTGCACCAATACAAATCTTCGGAATTGATCGGGCGCCAGCGGTCAAAATCCAAACCCCAATAATTCAGTTTTTCGTCGTACTGAATCGATTTATACGGAATTTCCATCTCGACGACGAATCCCCAGTCGTAAATTTTTGCAGCGGAAAACCAGATACCGTCCCAGCTGTAATCGCGGTTGCGGGCATCATCTAACAAACGGCAATCTGCACGTGCGCCGGCAGCATTAACTGCAAATTTGTAAGCGGTCCGATTGTCGTTAAATGTATCGAGCATTATTGAAACAATATCTCCGAAACTTTCATCAAGCTTGCTTGTGCTTTGCTGAATATTTTCTTTTTGGTCGAAACAAACTATTAAACAATAGAGCACCGTTTCTGTTGTTAAAACTTTTGCATAGGAGTTTCTTGACGGTTCTTTGGCATAATAAGGAGAGAGTTGAAAAAAGTTAGTTGCAGAATCTGCCTGTGCCCAGGCATCGTCAACTACTCCGTCAATTTTTATAGGAGCATCTATTTTTTTTAACTTTAAAATTTTTTCGCCGTTGCCGGCAATAAGAAGTATCGGGATAAGCGCAAGCACCGTAACAATTTTTCTCATCGAATCTATCCCGGAATTGTTTGGAAGTTTAGACGGCAGTTGATGAAAAAAAGTTACAAACAATTTCCAACGTTTTACAACTGTTAACAGAATTGATTTTGGTTGTTATTGTTAGTAAATTTTTTTGGTGCCGGAGCGGTCATGAATCGATTCGTTGAACATATTTTTCGAAGTTTTATTTCCTCGGTTTTTTTCATTTGTTTTTTAGAAACAAAAATATCTGTTGCCCTTATCGACGCATCAATGCTTCCTCAAACCATCCAGGTAGAAAATTATAAGAAAGGGATTGTGGCGTTAAAAGCAAAAGATACATTGAGCGCCGAGAAATTTTTCAAAGAATCCATCCGCTTAAATGATGATGTTGCCTCTCATGTTGAGCTTGCAAAAATTTATCTTCGCAGAAACACTCATTATTCCCGTAATATGGCATACGAAAATTTAAAGACGGCAGTTTTAAAAGAACCGAACTGTATCGAGTATAAATATTTTTATGCAGATATCTGCCAAAGTTTTGCGCGTTTCACAGCATACGATCAGTACCAGCAAATCACCTGGCTGGATAGCAATCAGGTAGAAGCATGGTTCAATCTTGGAAAGATTAAAGATGAAAATTTTACCGAATACAACAATTCTGTTAGAGCATTGAGCGGCGAATTTTTTGCACCTTTGCAGGAGTACGCCGATAAAGATTTTTATGGAGCGGAAAAGTTTTATATGCATGCACTCAAAATAGATTCAACTAATTACGATGCATCGCTCAAACTAAGCCTGCTTTACGAAAAAGCCAACCAGCCGCAGAAAGGAATTCCGATTCTTAAGAAATTAGAAAAGATAGACAAAGCCGATAAAGAAATTTTTCTCTGCTTGGGTCTGCTGTATTACAAAACCGATAGAATGAGGGAAAGTTTTGAAGAATACAAAAAAGCTTTGGAGAAGATGAAAGACGATGAGAAAAAAGATTTTACATTCAATTCGGTGAAAGTGCTGCTTGAACCGGTTATGAATGAAGAGATTGACAAACTAAGCGATTATGAATTAAGCCGGATAATTGACCAATTCTGGAAAATTTCCGATCCTCTTTACCTTACGGATTACAACGAGCGTCTGCTAGAACATTATTCCCGCGTGGCATATGCAAATTTGTTTTTCAGCGTTCCGAAAATGGGAATTGCAGGATGGAGATCCGACCGCGGCGAAATTGTTCTTCGTTACGGTGAACCAGAAAAACTCACGCGCATACGTCCACAAATGGGAGGAATGGCTGTTGAACTTAAAACAGAAATTTGGAATTATGCCGACATGACTTTTGCATTCACCGATCTTGCATCATCCGGAAATTTTCGGTTCAGTGTTCCCGGCTACGAAACCGACAAAGTCCGTTCACAGTACGCAGGTGATACACAATTCAATGCGGAGTACCTCCGCAAAGCGCGGTTCGAATATTACACGCCAAAGTTCGAGGGACCGAAGTTCGATGTAGATTACGATCTTGTTCAATTTAAAAGTTCTGTACAAAGAAATTATACCGATCTCTACATCAGCTACGGAATTCCGCCGGTTGATAGTCTGATCAAAGACGGTAAATTTTATTCGGGCCACACAGCCGCGTTTTATTTCCTCAACAATCAATCCGGGGAAGAGTTAAACAAGAAAATGAAAGTTGAATCGTTGGTACCGGGAGGTGTTGTAAAAATTCCCGGGGGTAAATTGCTATATACAAATGTTCTTGACGTAACTTCCGTTGCGGATTCCGGCTACTACTCGTTCGAACTTCTTAGAGATATCGACAGAGGTGCTTCGGTTAAGAGGGCACGGTTTCATATTAAGAAATTCAGCAATGTGCGTTTGGATATGAGCGACATTGTTCTTGCATCGGAAGTGCAGATGGGCAAACGCGAAAAATTTCTCATAGATCGCAACGGCGTAAGTATTCTTTCCAACCCGGCAAAAATATTTTCGAAAGTGGAACCGCTCTTTATCTATTATGAAATTTACAATCTGAAAAAAAATTCTTCTGGTCTTACAAGCTTTACGCAAAGCGTCGAGATAAAAGATAACGACACGGTGAACAAATCCGGATTCGAAAAAACGCTCTACAACATGCTTAGTATTTTCAGAAAGAAAGATGAGGGAAAGATTGTGTTGAGTTCCAACTATCAAACAGCCGAAATAAATCCACGGCAATATTTTCAGCTTGATTTATCTAAAGTAAAGACAGGCAAATATTTGATAACCGTCAG
The DNA here is from genome assembly GCA_964595365.1 of uncultured Melioribacter sp. Classification (GTDB taxonomy): domain Bacteria; phylum Bacteroidota; class Ignavibacteria; order Ignavibacteriales; family Melioribacteraceae; genus Fen-1258. The sequence goes on along the minus strand of CAZQQC010000120.1, from coordinate 3,476 downwards.
AATTAAAGATCGGGTAAACAGCACGGAGACAAGCGCATCGACTATAATTGATTGGGTAAACTAAACGTGCTTAACTGAGAATAAGCAGCACAACGTGGACAGAAAAAAGCAAGGGATCGTAGACAGTTAGTAGTAACAAATTTGCAAACATCATCGTCGGTTACGGTTTGATAAAATGAGTATCACACAAAATTTTGTTTATCTTTTTCCGCTTTGTTTGGACTGCCGTTCAAAGAACCTTCTGGCAATTTCCAGATCTTTTGGAGTATCCACGGATAAACTATCATACTCTGTATAAACTATTTTCACCCGCATTCCGTTTTCCAGGAAGCGAAGCTGTTCCAACTTTTCGATTTGTTCGAGGTCGGTTGGTTTAAGATTAGTAAATTTTAAAAGTGTATCGCGGCGGTAAACGTACAGTCCGATGTGTTTGTAAATTTCTGCCGATTGTACTTTTTCCAAATTGGATTTTGCATCACGCACAAATGGAATTGGCGAACGGGAAAAGTAAAGTGCAAAATTGTTGTAATCGAATACAACTTTAACAACCGCAGGAGATTTCATCTCCTCAACATTTGTTATTCTTCTTGCAAGAGTTGAAACGGAAACTTTTTTGTCGAATAGAAGCGGTTCAATTGCTTGATCGATCATCTTACCTTTTATGAACGGCTCATCACCTTGAATGTTCACGATTATCGCGGCATCGGAAATTTGTTGCGCTACCAGTGCAATTCTGTCGGAACCGCTCGTGCAGTTTTTCGGGGTCATATAAACTTCGGCACCGAAATTTTTAACTACCTGAAAAACTTTTTCATCGTCAACAGCAATTATAACTTTATCCAGCAGTTTAGATTTCTTTGCGCTTTGATAAGTATGCTGAATCATCGGTTTGCCGCCGATATCTGCCAGCGGTTTTCCAAGTAATCGTGATGACGCAAATCTGGCAGGTATAATTCCAACAATCATGGTAAACTGATTAGTCCTGGTTAATAACTTTGGGAACTTTGAAAAATTCGTCCGTACGGTTTGGTGCATTCTTCAGTGCGTCTTCGGTAGAAATTGACGGTTTCAATTCATCATCACGGAATACATTTGTGTTTTCAACAGGATGCGACAGCGGTTCGACATTGTCCGTATTCAGTTCGTTTAGTTTCTCAACATACCTTAAAATATCGTTCAACTGATGCGTGAAGTTTTCTAACTCGGCGTCATTAAATTTCAATCTTGCCAGAGAAGCAATATATTCTACATCTTTTTTTGTTATTGCCATAATTGCTCTTAACTTTTATGGTGAATAGAAACCGGTGCTGTTATAAACTGCTTGAATGAACGACCCCGCGCCAGAGTAAGGATTGTTTTTTATTCGAACAACCAATTGATGATCCTCGTTGCCACGTTTGGGACTTTTGTAACTAAGAACATAAAAACTGTTGGCGTAATTTAAGATAGCCGTTTGGATATTTACAAATTGAGCGTCCAGCCGGGAAACGTCCGAAATTAAATAGTAACCTGCGGTTCCAATTGCTCTCAAAATGTCAGGTCGAATTTCAGAACCCAGACCAACAGTATAAACATATTTGTTGGCTACAGCATTAAGAGCATCTGCCAAAGTGTGAGAGCCTTGCGTGTCGTTACCATCGGTAAATATAATCATCGAACCTTGAACAATATTGTCGGGCGTGTATCTATCTGCCCACAGCGATGAGCCTTTGATCACTGCACCGTAAAAATCGGTCGAAGAAACACCGGGCTGGTATTTGTTCAATGCTGCAAGAAGCGTGTCTTTGTTATCTGTAAAATCGTGAATCATAACCGGTTGCTCGGAGAACTGGTAAACGGCAACTTCTTGATACGGCAAAATATTTTTTACAAAAGCCGATGCCGCATTTCTAATCCGGTCTATATTATCCGAAAGACTTGTGCTGTTATCAAGCATAAGAACCGTGCGAATCTTGAACGGAACCTGAATTCTTTTCTTAATAGAAAGTTTTGACTCCGATGCAGACAAAGCAGTGCCGTCTTCATAAACATCAAAATAAGTTGAATCAAGATTTGTCACTCCGCGGTTTGTCATATCTACAACTTGAAATACCATGTTCACGGTATTAGGAAGCTGTGCAGTGACCGAACTCAAATACATTGCATATCCACCGGCACCTGGATTTAAGTTCTGCATGGTTGTAAACGACCATACCGGTCCCGCTTTTCTTGATCCGTCAGAATAATTTGCAATGACCTGCCAATAGTATGTTGTACTGTAAGCCAGATTTGTAATAACGTAAGATTTGGTTACGTTGTTCAAAGTAATTAGTCTCTGCGGTGGGTTTTGAATATCAAGATATACATCAAATGAAACGGCATTATCGGATTGCCAGCTTAAACCCACGGAAAGTGGTAAATCGGCTGAGTTATTGTTCGGTTGAGGTGAATACGGAATTGTTTTATCTGCGACAGTTGGTTGCGACGGATTCGGTTTGTCAAACGAACAGCTAGTAATAATAAGAATACATACGCTTATGATACCAAACCACTTGCTAATGTGCACCATCAAAATTTATTCTTGCATTAGTCCAATGCAAATATAACTATAAAAATCAATTTTGTAAGCGGTTGCTTTGAGATCGAATATTTTTGATTCTGTTTTTAATTGAAGGGTGGCTGTAGAAGAACAATTCTACAAACGGATGCGGTTCTCTATCCCCTAAATTCTGATCTGTCAGTTTTTCTAGCGTGCTTACAAACTCTGCCGCTTTCTTAGTTGAAACAATTGCATATTGATCGGCTTCATATTCAAACTTACGCGAAATGAAATTCGACAGTGGCGTTTCAATCAATCCTATTAACGACATCCATATTACCAAAACCGGAAATGAAGCAATTTGCGTGATTCCGTAGAAGCCAAACCATTTTAATGTGATGCTGTGAAGATGAGCAACTAGAAAAAAAATTAGAAAACTTGAAAACGTTCCAATGAATAAATTTTTGACAATATGTTTCCTTTTATAATGGCCGAGTTCGTGCGCTATTACAGTTTCAATTTCATCCGCGCTATAATTATCGAGCAATGTATCACCAAGCAGAATGCGTTTCGTTTTTCCAAGTCCGGTAAAAGCAGCATTTGCCTTTCTTGTATTCTTGCTCATGTTGAATTTGAAAATATTGCTCACTTTCATATTGGCATTTGAAAAAAGCAAAACAATTTTTTCTTTAAGCGAATCATTTTCCAGCGGCGTGATTTTATAGAATAATGGAAAAATTAGAACCGGAGCAATCCGGGCAAGTACAACCGAAAAGATAAATAAAATTCCTCCGAACGGAAGCCACCAAAGTATTCCGAATTGTCTTATAGCAAAATAGAAAGCAGCCAGAATCGGTATTCCAAGAATTATTCCGGCGAATGCGCTTTTAGCTCCTTCCCAAACCCATTTGCTTAATGTTTGATTGGAAAGTTTGTACTTATGTTCCAGGTAGTAACC
>CAZQQC010000119.1:0-9096 GCA_964595365.1 uncultured Melioribacter sp. | reverse complement strand
GTTCAATTGATTGTTTACCCGGTAAAAATTCAAATCTAAAATAACTCTTTTGAAAGTTAGATTAAAGAAAGGCATAGCATAATAAATCTAAAATTTTGTTGCGTAATATTGCTTTTTAGTCCGGCAAACTCTACTTTTATATGGACTAAATCTAAATAATATTGAAAATGAAAAAAGGAAGTGAAGCTATACACGAGGAATTCCGTCGTTTTCTTAAAAGAGGCGACCATAGGATTACCCCTGAGAGATTTGAAGTGTTAGACCATGCAATGGATTACGACGGACACTTCGGTGCCGATGAGCTGTACGTTCAAATGAAAACCAGCCATTCTAACATCTCTCGCGCAACAGTTTACAATACTGTTGAGTTGTTAGCACAATGCGGATTGCTTTCAAAAAGAAATTTTGGCGAGAACAAGACAAGGTATGAATCAAACGTAGACAAAACAACTCATGATCATTTGATATGCACAAACTGCGGAGCGATCAAAGAATTTTCCGAACCAAAACTTCAAAAAATTGTCAAACAAATCTCAAAGGATATCGGATTCGAAGCTTCCGGTTATTCTTTCAATATTTTTGGTAAATGTACAAATCCTAGATGCGGACTAAAAAAAGAAAATGAATAGCACATTAGATAAAGCGAAAAAAGGTGTTCCCGTTACTGTAATAAAGTTACCTGCAGGGGATATTAAATCACAATTGATAAGACTTGGAATTGCTGAGGGAGATACTTTCAGATGTTTAGAAAGATTACCCGGCGGAACCATTGTCGTTCAAAAGAGCCGGCAGGAAATTGCAGTCGGTTTTGATCTCGCCAAAAAAATTCAAGTCATTTTACGGAAATGAAACAGTATGAAATGTCATTCTATAGTTGATATCAACAGTGAAATAAATTCCGTTCCCATTGCTAACGAAAACGAGGATCACAAAAAAATTTCCGAAGAAAAAATTGTTCTTGTAGGAAACCCTAACGTTGGCAAGTCATGCTTCTTCAATTATCTAAGCGGGTTGTACGTTGATGTCTCCAACTTCCCTGGTACAACCGTTTCGATTACCAAAAGTCATTACAAAGACAAATTCGTTTTCGACACGCCTGGAATTTACGGAGTCGGTTCTTTTAACGATGAAGAAAAGGTCGCAAGAAATATCATCCTTGCTGCGGATGTGATTTTAAATGTCGTTAACGCACTCAACCTCGAACGCGATTTATTCCTCACGCTTCAGCTTATCGACATGGGGAAACGTGTTACGGTATTACTGAACTTTAACGATGAACTAAAAAAAAGAAAAATTAAGATCGACATTGAAAAACTGAAAGAGCTACTCGGCGTTGAAGTTATCCCGACAGCAGCGGTTGATAAATCCGGCTTCGATAAACTTGATTATGCAATTGAACATGCAAGAGCGGGCAATCAACAGCTGGATATTTATTTTATGATTCAACAAATAATGGAAACATCGGTACCACAGGCAGAAGCCGTTTTAATTATGGAAGGAGACGAATCGATTGCCGAACATTATATGGTGAAAAACGGAACTCCGGAAGAACGCGAAAAAATTTATATAAGCAGGCGCAATCGTGTAAATGAAATTGTAGATCAAGTTGAGTATGAAGATTCCAGGAAAGGCGAAATTTTTAATTTACTCGGACGAATATCCCTTACTCCAATTACGGGAATACCAATTTTACTTTTGATGCTTGTGCTTGTTTACTTTTTTATCGGCGATGTAATTTCGCAACGCTTTGTAAATTTTACAGAAAATAAAATCGGCAAAGAAATTTTCGAACACGACGTAAAAACATTTGTTGGTAATTATACTCCGGTTGCAATTACAGGCTCCATAACCGATCCAAATGGAAAAATTGTAGAAAAAAAGTTTTTCGATTTCCCTTCCGGTATTAATGCCAACGAAAAATTGTATAGCGAATATAAAACATGGAGTAAGCTACACAGTGCGCAATCCGAATTCAGGTTCAAGAATATAATTGTTCAACTTTTCTTTGGTGAATTCGGCGTTGTGACAATGACTATAACTTATTTAATTTTTCTTCTTCTTCCGCTTGTGATAGGATTTTACTTTATAATGGCGCTTTTTGAAGACAGCGGCTACCTACCAAGATTAGCTACAATGCTCGACCGTGCGTTCAATAAAATTGGATTAAACGGGCGCGCCGTTATCCCAATTATGTTGGGGTTCGGCTGTATTACAATGGCAAACATTACAACAAGACTGCTTGGAACCGAGCGAGAAAAGTCAATAGTCACAGCGATTTTACAATTTGTAATTCCTTGTTCGGCGCAATTAGCCGTAATAGCTGCATTGTTGAGTGGTGCCGGATTTGGTCCAATCATTCTATATATATCCGTAATAGGAAGCGTGTTAGTTATTCTATCAACTGTTTTAAACAAAATGCTGCCCGGCGAAAGCTCTCCGCTACTGATCGATTTACCCATGATCAGAATTCCAAAAATGAATAACATATTCAAAAAAACGTTTTTCAGAACATGGGGTTTTATGAAAGAAGCAGGCTTCTGGTTTTTTGTCGGTGCGCTTGGTGTCGGTTTAATGGAGATATCCGGTTTACTGGTTGTTTGGCAAAACATGTTGGCACCGCTTACAACTGCATGGCTGAAACTTCCCAAAGAAGCAGCTAATGCTTTTGTAATGGGAATGGTTCGCAGAGATTTTGGTGCGGCAGGACTTTTTCACATGAGCTTATCGGTGATGCAGAAAACCGTTGCCATTATAACAATAACTATTTTTGTTCCATGCATTGCTTCATTTGTGGTTATGCTGAAAGAAAGGGGCTGGAAAGAAGGAACCACAATTTGGATCGGCACATGGGTAACAGCTTTTTTAATTGGCGGACTAGTAGCGCAGGTTGTTTTATAAATGAAAAAAGTTGAAGCTCCAAAATATCCGCTCATCTGGCGTAAAGATGATTTCTTCATAAAAATTTATTCTTCCATTCCCAACATTTCAACCGGCATTCTTGTAACAACAGACAAAGCCACATTTGTTGTAGATCCTGGCGACGGAATTCTGCGCGACCTGAACAAAGATGTTGGAGCCATAACAATTTTGAAAGTCTCGGATATTTTTGTCAGCCACGGCCATCACGATCATGTCGGAGGAGTGTGGTCGCTTCTAACCTATCTTTCAGTAATGAAGAAGAAAAGTCCGTTGACCATCCATTATCCTAAAGGTTGTTTGGAAATAGAAAGTATTCACAAAGCTTTCATCAATGTTTACGGGAAAGAACTTTCTTACCGGATTGTATTGAAACCGATCGACAGCGCAAAAAATTTTAAGCGCAATTCTGTGACTATCAAACCGTTCAAAGTAAATCATAGAGAGCTTTCGGAAGATTCACACTCCACAATTTTAATTCCTTCTCTCGGGTTTAAATTTATTTATGACAAAAAATCGATCTGTTACGGCGGAGATACCGCATATTGCGATTCGCTTGCAAAGATGGCGCAAGACTCCGACCTTGCAATTATTGAAGCCGGCGCAAAAGAAAAATCCTCCCAGCTTCACATGACAATTGCCGAAGCTTCGCAAATCGGTAAAACTGCTAAAGAATATTTTTTGGTTCATGTGCCCGAATAGTATTATTTTAAAATAACCGGTTGTATGAATTAAAAAAGAAAAATTAAAATTTGCAGACAAAAGTAATTATTCAACAACTGATCCGTGAGAATCATAAAAAATCCCCGCTTCGACTCGCTTACTGCTTAAAGCGAGGTGAGCGTTGAATCCATGTTCATTTTTAAATTAAAAAATTACTTTTGTCGCCTCCCAAAATAATTCATACAGCGGGTTAAAATAATGATCAATCAGATTCCGGAGTCGCAATGAAACGCTATTCATTTTTTGTAATTGCATTCATCCCATCATTTCTTTTTTCGCAGAACAAAATTCATAACCCTTTAATCACAGCCGAAGAAATTAAACAGAACGTTTTTTATTTAGCATCCAACAACATGAAAGGCAGATTAACCGGCAGCCCCGAAGAACGAAAAGCCGGCGATTACATTAAAAGTGAATTTGAGACTTACGGACTCAAACCGGCATTTTCCGAAGGGATGGACGACCCCGGCAATAAAAAATGGTTCCAGGAATTTCCATTCGTTGAAAAAGTTGAACTCACAAAAACTAATTTGCTTACGTTCGATATAAACGGCAAAAAGCAAATTCTTAAAGCCGGCAAAGATTTCACAACGGTATCTTATTCGGCTAATGGAAAAGTTACCGGCAATTTAGTTTTTGCAGGATACGGGATCTCCGCACAAAAATTGGGTTACGACGACTACGCCGGTCTTGATGTTAAGGACAAAATAGTTATAGTTATGCGATATCATCCCGAGCACGATAGTTCAAAATCAGAGTTCGACAGATTCGCATCGTTCAGAACCAAAGCAACTGTTGCAAAAGAAAAAGGCGCCGCAGCAATAATACTTGTTAACGGTTATGCACCTCTCAATGAAGAAGATCCTTTGATGGAACTTCGTTACGACGGTGCACCGCCTATGACAGGTATACTTGTTCAAAATATGAAACGATCATTTGTCGATCAATTATTCAAATCGGAAAAACTGAGTTTTTCCGATTATCAGAAAAAAATTGATGCGGCTAAAAAGTCTGCTTCATTCGTTTTCAAAAATGTCAAAGCTACACTTTCTACCGGAGTGAAAGAGATTGTTAACCGGGGAAGAAATATTGCCGGTATAATTGAAGGATCCGACCCGGTTTTGAAAAACGAATGCATTGTAATAGGCGCACATTACGATCACCTTGGAATCGACCAGTTGAAAGAATCGTCGTTGTACAAAGGCAAAGAACCGATGATCCATCACGGCGCCGACGATAACTCTTCGGGCACTGCCGGATTACTGGAAATTGCAGAGAAGTTTGGATCAATCCAGCATCGTCTTAAACGAACCATTATTTTTGTTGCATTCTCCGGTGAAGAACTTGGCATTCTTGGTTCAACTTATTTTACAAACAACCCGCCCGTTCCGCTGAACACAATAGTTGCAATGCTTAATATGGATATGATAGGAAGATTGAACAGTGAAAACAGTTTAACGATTATTGGCGCTGGAACTTCTTCGGAATGGAAAACTCTCTTAAACGAAAAAAATAAGTACGGTTTCAAGCTCGGGTTTAACGACAGCGGCTCCGGCGGAAGCGATCATCAGGCATTCACAAACAAAAAAATTCCGGTACTTTTCTTTTTCACAGGAACACATCCGGATTATCACAAACCATCCGACACTGCCGATAAAATTAACAACGAAGGGGAAGCGAGAGTTGTCAATTACGTTTATGATGTTGCAAACGATATTGATTTAGCTGTAAAGCGCCCGGACTTTGTAAAAGTAGAAGAACCGGTTAGCCGCGGAGAAGTTCGTACACGTGTTTCGGTTGGAACCGTTCCCGAGTTTGGCTACAACGGCAACGGTTACAAAATTTCCGGCGTTACAGAAGGCGGACCTGCTGCTAAAGCCGGCATGAAAGCGGAAGATATCATTATTAAGTTTGGTCCTAAAACTGTTAACAACATTTACGATTTTATGTACGCGATCGGTGATTACAAGGCTGGCGATAAAGTCGAAGTAACAGTTTTGAGAGAGGGTAAAGAAGTTAAACTGAATGTTGTGCTGATGGCTAAGTAATTCACCTTACGAAAGGTTTGATCGACCACGAAAAATTAAAATTGCAAAACGAGTATTTTATCTAAAACAACAAAAATTTTTTTGCCAAACCAAACTTTGCACAACATAAGCAAGTAATTTTGAATACGGGTTCTGATAAAAATATTTAAATGAAGACGGATCGATATGATTCGCCTTCTTTATATTTAACTAGTAACTAAATGACAAAGACAGCACAACATTTCTCGGCAAACCGGGTTCAAGATAAACTGCTTCGTTGTTCACTATATCAGGATTCACGAACGCAGAGGCAGCATACTTCAAATTGAACAAATTATTTACAATAAAAAATCCCCGGGCAAAAAGATCGCCAATAATCCTGACCGGTTTATTCAAACCGACGGTTGCATTCACAACATTGAAAGCTGGAACAGAAATAGTGTTGGCATCGTCAACAAAATATTTTCCAATTCCGTTTAAGCTAAGTGAAATAAAAATTCCATTCAATTCGGAAGGCGAAGCCATCAAACCGATGTTGTAAAAGAAATCCGGTACGCCGGCAACTTTATTGTTTTTATAGTTTGCAAAGCTTCCCGGCTTGCCGTAATGAACCGAATCAATCAAATAATTTTGGTATTTATTATCCGACAAAGTAAAAGCAGCGTTGAGTGAAAAACCATGTGCAAACTGAATTGAACCATTCAGCTCGGCGCCGATTCGTCTTGTTTTTCCGGCTGTGAAATAAAATCTTCCGCCGCGATACGGAATGATATCGTTTTTAACATCGATGTAATACAAAGCTATGTCGTAAGCAATCGATTTAAGAAAATTATATTTTTCTAACGCAAACATATTTTTTGAACCTACTTCATAAGTCGTTGAAACAATCGGGTCCAAAAGCGGATTGATTAAGTAGACTTGATCTTGGCCGTAAGTGCTGGCAGGATCGGTCTCGTTGCCTGCCGGAACTTCAATTCCACCCCCCAGATTTGCATACAAACTGTTGGTTGAAGTAAATCGGTACGTAATGCCGGCTTTCGGTGTAATTCTTTCGAAAGATTTTTTTTGAACGCCAAACGCCGGTGCAATAAAATCTTCGTAATAGTAGGAAACGTTATCGTACCGCGCACCTGCAATTAAACTAAATTTTTCATTGAACAATATTTCGTCTTGAACGAATGCACCGAATGTGTTAGCGCCTTCGCGTTTATCGGCATTAAGAACATTGCCCCTTCCATTAGTCGACGATAAACTGTAGAACAAAATTGTGCCGTCCTGGTATGCTTCGTCGATGCCGATTATCAATTTGTTGACCGTTGTTGAGGTGATCGAAACAGTGTTATTGAAAATAAGATTGCCCCCGGTATGATAACGTGTGAAATCACGATAAGTGCCCCGTTCGGAACGCTGCAAGTATTTAGGATTGACAAACAACATTCCCGAAATACCGTTCGAGTTATCAAAATCATGATTGAAGGTTACGCCAATTTTTCCTAACCGGTTAAAACGCCTTTCATCCCGCTGTTCGTATGTCGGGTTCGATTGAACCGGATCGGCGTCAAATTGTTTCCGGGTTAGTGGACCCGGAATATGGAACATGTTGGAGGTAGCAGATGTAAAGACTCCAAGTTTGGTTGCATCTCCCAAACTTGAAACAAATCCGAGATTGAATAGCGTTCTGAAACTGCTCGAGTGTTTTCTCCATCCGTCTAGATTACTGTTTGACAAAGAAGAAAAAATTTTGCCGTTCAGAAAATTTGAATTTGCATTAACCTGAACTTTATTGAAACCAAAACTTCCAGCCATCGATTGCAGAGACAGGTTAGGTTCATCGCCGGATGGAATAGTAGAAAGGTTGATGACGCCGCCGGATGCATTTCCCCATATAGCCGAAGCATTCGATCTGATTATTTCAATGTTGTCCGCAACGCTTAAGTCAAGTTGATCGAACGAAGTTCTTCCGTCGGGTTCGGTTTCCGGAATTCCATCAATCATAACGCGTATACCGCGCGACGTGCCCGAGTTAGATCTATCACCTGCGCCTCGCGCTCCAAACCCTCTGATAACAATTCTAACATCTTGATTGCCTGTACGCGATTGAACTAAAACACCGGGCACAGAATTTAACGCTTCATCTAATCCATATCCCCGGAGATTTTTTAACCGTTGTGATTGTATAATTGAAACTGCATAAGGAATTTCTATAACCTGCTCGGGGTAACGTGTCGCCGATACGGTTACCTGTTTCATTTGATAAACTACTGTGTCGCTTTGTGCTTTTTTTATTTTTCCCGCGGACTCCTGTCCCAACACAAATGAATACGTTATGAAGAATAACAGAAATAGTTTTTCCATCTTATCTCCTAAAATTTTCGAAATTATATGAAACACTTCACCACGCTATTGCCGAAACAAATCCATTCGGAATAAATTTGTAAAATAGATATTGCAATGGAACAGCGTTTGCAAAAATTGATTCTTAAATTTCAGGCAAAAATAAGTTTGGGAGGAGGCGTTAAAATTTGTAGCTCTATTTGTGAATGCTGAATTACGCAGAAATTTAAAAAATTATTTTTTTGTTCAGGGGCAAAAATGTTCAACCTATCCACTGTTTCTGCATATTGGATTAATTGTAAAATATTGGTTAAAGAATTAGTAGCCGATTTAGAATCGAGATTCTTACGGATTTCATCCGAGAATTCTTTATCAAGTTTGTCTTCCTTTTCATCGTGAATACAATAGAAAATTAATTTGTCATCTTGTCTCTCTTCTTTCACAACATCATACATTTTTCCACGAAAACGGATTTCCCTTTCATTTATGCGCTCCAAAATATTGCCTGCATTATAATCGGCAAGGGAAATTGAAAGTGTTTCAATTCTCTCGAATGATTTCGGCTCGCCAATTTCTTTCCAGGTTTCTTTTTTCAATGTTTCTTTTTCACTTACAAAAAGAAAGATGAACCCGACCGAGTTAAACACAAACGAGATCAACACTAAAATCAAAAATATTCTTCCGGCTTTTATCATAAAGACTAACTTGATGAAATCTTGATTACAAAATAACAAAGAGTTTATCTCAATTTGCAATTTCTCGTCTTGCGGAACGCTAGCCGAAGCGGGTAAATTCTCAATTATTTGTTTATCTCTTCGAGGGGCACTACGGTTTGTCTCATCGAATGAACTTTGTTCGGTACCGGTATCGAAATATCTTTCTTAACATACTTTTCAAATTCATCGCGGAAACGTGCTATCATAAATTTAACCGGCCATGCGGCGGCATCGCCAAGAGCGCAGATTGTGTTTCCTTCGATGTTGTTTGCAACACTTATTAATAAATCCAGATCTGCCGATGTTCCGTATCCTTGATCAATTCTTCGCAAAGTTTTTTCCATCCAGCCGGTGCCTTCGCGGCATGGCGTACACTGCCC
>CAZQQC010000118.1:0-9202 GCA_964595365.1 uncultured Melioribacter sp. | reverse complement strand
GCGCCGGCACTTGAGTGATCTATTTTTCCTTTTTGTTCTTTCGCATCAACGTATTCATCAGCATCGGGATCAATTTTACCTGTTGCAGACTCTATATAATTTTGAAATTCTTTACTTGATTTCCCAAGATCATGAAGCAACCCGATAATTCTTCCAGCATCTTTCAAACCAATTTTACAAGCAAATTTTCCTGCGAGCACAGATGTTCGGGCTAAATGTGAATGTAAAGATTGCGGCTCTCCATCTTTTTCTCTGCGATGTGCCACAAACTCTTTCATCTTTCCATTGTTACTTGTTTTATCTGGAATTTTATTTTGGTTCATTTACTTACACCTCCGGCACATAAGTCACATTTATTTTTGTTTGACTGAAGAGGAATTGATTTTTACACAATCTATTTCGAGGAAATGTATTTAACAACTTCAAAGCTCTGCACAACACTACAGATTCAAAACAAAGCTATAACAAACCCGCAATCTATTCCCCCACTCTGTTAATTTGTTTATGCAGGCAAACCGGGGCGAACCCCTCTGTTCTTTATATGAACTTAATCACCCTTAAACTTAACGTCAATACTTTTTTGCATTTTATTCCTAGAATCAGACTCCTTATCAATTTGATCGAAAAATATCTTCAACAGTTTTTATCTTTTACTGTATCAATTCATTATTCATCATCTGTAATTATTTGTATATGTTCTGTGCACACATTTACACCTGCCCGCTTTCTCCGGCGGATTTCATTTTTCACATTTCACGTTTGACATTTCACTCTTTCGACCTTCCTGTTACTTTTTAAAAGAAGACCTGGCTTCTAAGATAGTGCGAAACTAATTGACCGGAAAAAGGTTACGGCTGGTTGAAAGAACTTTGCAAGAATGGAATGGGGAACTTCTTCGGTTGCATGGATGGGTTATTTATTGAGCGAGGAAGGTGTATAGATTTCTTTATGATTTTGTAACTCAGTGCCTCTGTAAACGAATTCCACAGAGGCACTCTTGTCCTTAATCTTGAAAATTATCTTCTTCTTTCAGCACTTCTCTCAGAAGAACCCCTTTCAGATCTGCTTTGATTTCTTCCCGAATTCCTGTCGTTGCGCTCTATTCTTGGCGAAGGTCTATCATAATTCGGCTGTCGTCTACCCGGTTCGTATATTCTTCTTTCTTCTGCAAGAGGTCTTTCATTTCCGCGGGGTCTTTCATAAACTTGAGGTCTCTCTCTAAGTACTTCCCTTTCGATCTGACTGTTCCGTAGCCTTTCAATTCGATCCTGATTGCGCAATTCATTTCTATTATTAGCAATATTTCTTTCCGTTTCGTTTCTCATATTTAATTCTCTATTCGGATTTACATTTCGATCCCGATTTTCAAATCCATCGCGGCGCATAGTTCTATTACGATTATCAATTGCATTGTTGTCGCGTTGACTCATGCGTGTAACTATCTTATCTCTTTCAAGTGTGGTTCTTTCTGTACCTTTCTTTATTTCAAAATTGCTTATATCTCTTCTACTATTTAATTCACGTTCGGATGGCCGATAACTAACAATCCGGTCGCCTTCGTTCGAACGGTATTTTCCGTAATCGTTAAAATTGTCGACCGTTCGTAAATCTCTTTGAGCAATTCTGTAACCTGCTTTTCTTTCTATGAAAGCTCTATCGATACCACCGTTTATAACTCTGCCTCCATCGGAGTAATAATTGTTTCTGTATCTGGTGTTGTTAAAAATTCTTGATAAGCGGTGATCGTTTACGATATAGCGATTAACACCGTGGCTATAGAAGTGTCCGTAGTCTATAAAATTCCAATAACTGTAGTGTGATCTCCAGCCAATAGAGAAATGAATTCCAAAATTTATATTGAAATATGCATAAGGAGGTAACGGCGCCCACCCGATGTAATCATCGCTGTATCGCCATTCAACCCATGCCGGTCCCCATTGGTTGTCAGGAATCCAAATCCATCTATAATAATTATCATAATACCAGCGTCCGTAATGATAGGTCGCCCATCCAAAAGGTTCATCTGAATCCCAGTACCAGCCGCCGTCTGTCCATGCCCAGCGTCCAACTGAATACGGACGCCAATATGCAGATACTCCGAAAGGACGCCAAACTACCAGGTTGCCGTCCAGCTGAATCCATTCGCCATAGGGACGCAAAGCACTGTAGAAAAAATTAATCGAAATTTCGGGTGCCGGTTTTGCATCCAATTGAAAGGCAAAGAAAAATATTGTTGCAGCAATAATTATTTTCGTTTTCATCGCAGACCTCATTATTAGTCCGCTATCCGGTGCTCAAGGAATGTGCCATTAAATTATTAATAAAAAATGGCAAATGGAACATTTTTTCAGAATTAGTGTTTATTCGAAAAGACACTCACTACAAAATAAAGTACAGAAGTTTCTCTTAGATTTCACGAATAGGAAGGATCAAAAATATGCCTCACCAATTTTTTCTTGATGGAAGACCGCAAAATGGTTTAACGTACAAAGAGTATCTTCAAATAATGAAACAAGATGCTGAAAATAGTAACAACGAAAACCGGGGAACAATAAAACTAAATCTTCAGCGAACCATACGGATCGATAAAACTTATGATGTTAATCCGGAATTAAAAAAACTTGTCCGTCAAATAAGTTCGTCCCTTTTATTGATGGTGCTTACAGAAGATTGGTGCGGAGACTCAGCCCAGAATCTTCCCTGCATTGCAAAAATAGCTGCGTGCAATCCGTCGATCGATCTAAAAATACTTCTGCGCGATCAAAATTTAGATATTATGGATTTATACCTAACAGACGGAAAATCGAGAAGCATACCTAAACTCGTCATTTTTGATAAAGGAGGCAACGAATTAATTCAATGGGGACCGCGACCTCTCGAAGCACAGACACTGGTTAAAGAAGCAAAAACAAATGGCAAATCGAAAGAAGATTTTATGCATGATTTACATTTATGGTACGGAAAAAATCGCGGCAGGGATTTAGAAAATGAATTCAAAGAGATCTTTGAGCATCTGTTAAAAATATAGACCTATTTGTTTTGAAAAATCTTGAAGTCGACATTGAGCATCAAAGTTGAATCGACCGGCTTGCCTGAATTTAGCCCCGGACGAAATTTAGTTTTCATTACAGCTGCTTGTGCTGCTTCATCGCAACCGAATCCTATACCTTTTACTACCTCGGCGTTTGTAACAATTCCTTCTGTATCGATTGATACTTTCAAAGTGACCGTTCCTTCCAAACCATACTTAAGCGCGTGTTCGGGATAAATCAAATTATCTTGAATCGTTTTCATACCTCCGACAGGCGAGGCACAAACTTCCACATTACACGGCCATACATTTTGAACAGTGCCAATACCCCGGTTTCGTCTTCCGGCTAAATAATTTTGTGCCGGTGCAGAATAATCCGGATCGAAAGAAAAATTCTTTTGCTTCGTAATAATTCCCTTTGAAAAATAATAGACATATTTCAATCCACCGTTCTCATAATACGCCCGGTCGATACCGTCTTTAATGCCATCTCTAACTTCATATTCTTCTTTTACCAAACCCGAATTGTAGTATTCTTTAAGCCGGCCGTTCAAAATTCCATTGTTATAATTTTTTTCGATCATCACATTACCGTTCTGATAATACCATATTGAATTCCCTTCCAAAACGTCGTTCACATACGAAAGTTCCGATTGAACTTCTCCGGTAGGATAGTAAGTCTTCACAATTCCATTCTGGGCAAAGACGCTGCACGCAAAGATTAGCACCAACGTTAAAATAGATCGAAACAAAAAAGGCGAATTCATTTTTTCATTATCAATTTTTAACCTGCTCAAATTTAGAAAAACTTTTTTGTAATGATAAGTGCTATTGTGAAGAATCTCTGGCTAAATTTTTTGCCGGCTTTTAAAAATGAAAAAGCGGATTAACTCCATCCGCTTTTTCTTCGGCACCATAACAGGAAGATTTGCATCAATGTTTTTTTTCAATAAACTTCCATCCCCCGGCCATGGATGAAATGATACCGCGTCCTTCAACATAATCATGATAGAATACCAGATAGACATGGATTATAGAAAAGATGACGAAGAACCACATCATTACATGGTGCCACTGACGAACTGCGAAGTCGCCGCCCATCAACGGAACTATCCATGCAAACATGCGAGGCAAAAACGAATCGCTCATTGCAGCATACATTCCGAATCCGGTAATGCATTGGAACAGGAAAACAAGAAACGTTATGAAATAAGTGAAGCCAGCTAATGAATTGTGCCCGATCGATTCGAGAGGTTTCGACTGAGTTTGAAGAATATCGATCTTTAATACATCTGCGGCTTCCTGCACTTGAGATTTACGGTGTATAATAAAATTTCTCCAACGTGCAAATCTATTTCCAACAAATCCCCAGTAAATCCTGAACAGAAAATTGAAGAAGAAAATAAATGCCGCTAAGAAGTGTATGAAACGTATTTGTCCGAACCAATAACTATAAGAAGCTTCTGCGGCACTTTGAACTGCTAATGGTCTACCGATTAAGTACCCGGTCACTGCTAACGTTGCAACGCACAGGGCATTAATCCAGTGATAAAATCTAACCGGCAATTGCCAGACATAAATTCGTTCGCTAGTTACTCTTTCCATATCTGCACCTAAAATGTTTGTACTTGATGAACGTACGTACCTTTTTCGTCATACAAATGAACTGCACATGCGATGCACGGATCGAACGAATGAATTGTTCTCAAAATTTCCAGCGGTTTCTCGGGGTCTTTAACCGGTGTTCCAATAAGCGACGATTCGTATGCCGACATTTGCCCTTTGTCGTCGCGCGGAGAAGCGTTCCATGTCGATGGAACAACAAGCTGATAGTTGTTAATCTTCTTATCCTTAATTACAATCCAGTGTGCAAGAGCGCCGCGCGGGGCTTCAGTCATTCCTACACCTTTTGCTTCTGCAGGCCATGTTTCCGGATCCCACTTTTCATTATTGAACATTCTTGTATCGCCGTTTTTAATATTCGCAAGAAGCTGGGAATAAAATTCTTTCGACCAGCCAGATATGAGTAACGTTTCAATTCCTCTTGCTGCGGTTCTACCGAGGGTCGAGAAAAGTGCGGCTACTGGTACGTTCAGTTTCTTCAGAACTAATCCAACTGTTTCTTGAACTTCTTTGTTCCCAGAAGCATATGCAACAAGCATTCGAGAAAGGGGTCCGACTTCCATTGGTCGTCCTTTCCAGCGTGGAGTTTTTAACCAGCTGTATTTTCCAGAAACATTAAGCTGGGTATAAGGTGGTTTTGGCCCTGTGTATTTCAGTTTAGTTTCTCCCGACCATGGATGCAGCCCGACTTTGTCTCCCCCTTCATATTCATACCATGAGTGAGCGACAAATTCTTTGATCTGTTCAACATCGTGTCCGTCAACCTCGTGAACTTTGCTCAGATCTTTTTCCAGTATTATTCCGCGGGGCAATTTGAACTTTGAAACATCGGCATAGCCGTTTGTGGGCAAATCACCGTATGCCAGGTAGTTTGTTAAGCCGCCGCCAATTGCACCCCAATCTTTATAGAATGATGCAACTGCAAGAAGATCGGGAATATAGACTTGCTCGATAAATTCTCTTGCTTGATCGAATAACGTTCCAACGTAAGCAAGGCGTTCTGCATTCAAAGCATTTGCATCGTCAATGTTAACCGAACATGCAGCGCCGCCAACCAGATAATTAGGATGGGGATTCTTTCCGCCGAATATCGTGTGGACTTTTACAAGTTCCTTTTGCCATTCCAGAGCTTCAAGATAATGAGCTACTGCCATCAAATTTGCTTCCGCAGGCAATTTGTAAGCCGAATGCCCCCAGTAACCGTTTGAAAAAATTCCAAGTTGACCGCTATTAACAAACGCTGTTAATCGTTTCTGCAAATCGGAAAAATATTTTGGAGAACTCTTAGGCCAGCTGGAAATACTTTGAGCAAGGTCGGAAGTTTTTTTAGGATCGGCTTTCAATGCGCTTACCACATCCACCCAGTCCAATGCGTGAAGATGATAAAAATGAACCACATGGTCCTGCATGTATTGTGCACAGAACATCAAGTTACGGACTAACTCAGCGTTGGGAGGCACCGCTATTTTCAAAGCATCTTCAACTGTTCTTACCGAAGCCAAAGCATGAACCGTTGTGCAAACACCGCATGCTCTTTCGGTAAACGCCCACGCATCTCTTGGATCTCTTCCTTTTAAAATTAATTCGAAACCTCTTACCATTGTACCGGAACTGTATGCATCAACTACTTTTCCGCCTCTTATGTCTACTTCGATACGAAGATGACCTTCTATTCTGGTGATCGGATCAATAACTATTCTAGCCATCATTCACCTCCGTTATTTTCTGTTTCGATTCCGTTTTCTATTCCTTCTTTAATGAGTTTTCGTTTGCGAATGTTTGTCGAAATTGCATGAGCGGCAACACCGGCAACAGTTGCAGCACCTAGAACAACCCCGATATCATCTGCAGTTGTTTCTATGCCAAATCCAGGGAACGAGGCAAGATGCTGATAGAAAGGACCATTATCCCAGAAATGCGCTTCGCTACATCCAATGCAACCGTGACCCGATTGGATCGGGTAGCTAACGCCATTGTTCCATTTAATAACAGCACATGAATTATATGTAACGGGTCCGCGGCAACCCATCTTGTATAAACAATAACCGCGCTTTGCGTTTTCATCATCGAAACCGTTTACGAATAAACCGGCATCGTAGTTCGGACGACGATAACATGTATCATGTACACGACGGGAATAAAATGCTTTCGGTCTCCCAAGTCCGTCGAGCTGCGGAATTCTATCGAACGTTAACAGATGAACAATTGTTCCAGCCATAACTTCTGCGATAGGCGGACAACCAGGCACATTAATGATCGGTTTTCCACTGATAATTTTATGTACAGGTGTAGCGCCTGTTGGATTTGGTTTAGATGATTGGATGCAGCCGTTGGAAGCACAACTGCCCCATGCGATAATTGCCTTAGCATTTTGGGCTGCTTCTTTTGCCATATCCAAAGCCGTTCTTCCGGCAATGCAACAATAAACTCCGTCTTCACCGGTAGGAACAGAACCTTCAACAAGCATAAGATATTCGCCCTTGTACTTCTTCATTGTATTTTGTAACGCTTCTTCGGCTTGTTTGCCGGCTGCGGCTTGAAGAGTTTCGGTGTAGTCGAGTGAAATCTTGTCTAGTATAACATCTGCAACAATCGGGTGTGAAGAACGGATGAAAGATTCGCTGCAACAAGTACATTCTTGAAAGTGAAACCATACAACTGGAATGCGCGGCTTGGTTTCCATTGCTTTAACTACTCTGCCAACACCGCTTGCTTCTACTCCAATCAATGCAGTCATCCAGGTACAGAACTTTAGAAAATCACGGCGGGAATAACCATGTCTTTGCATTTCATCCCAGTATGTTACGGGATTTTCATTCATTGTTACCTCCTATTTTATTTGAACCGTTTTAGTCAGTTATTAATTTCTCTTTTGAATTAATTTCAGGTCGAATTTTATTTATTTGCAACTCTGTTTTCACTGAAAGTATTTCACCAAGATGAACATCCATAATTGAATCGGTGACTATTTCCAGGTAAGTTGGCGTTAATGCAAGTTTCAAAATTTGCTTACCCCCTTTTATAGATATCTCAACAATTTTTCCTCCGATCGAGATTTCTTTTTGAAGCGATATAGTTGTCATAACACGCAGCATTAAAGTCTGATCGTAACCTCAAAAGATATGCCTTGAATTTATTTTGATTTTGGGACGAAAAATGGAGCCGAAGAAGAAAGAAATGCGGGATCCCGTAGTGTAAAACACGGAAATCCACTACCAACTATTTATGTTCGTTCAAGTTATACTTCTTTAGTTTGTCACGGAATGTGGAGAGGCTTAATCCCAACGTTTTGGCTGCTTGCGATTGATTGCCGTTGCTCTTTGCTAAAGCGGTACCCAGCAAATTATGTTCGAGACATTTTACAATTTGTTCAAGACTCATCGAATCTTCCAAATAACATTTGTTGCATGCTTTCAAAAGAAAATCAACAGGATTTCCGGTTTTCACTTCTTGAGGAAGATCATCAATAGTAATTTCGTTTTCTGCAAAGAGGCAAATTCTTTGGATCACATTTTTTAATTCACGAACATTCCCGGGCCAGCTGTAGCTGACAAATGATTTCAAAGTGCCGTGCGAAACTTTCAAATCTTTTCCCTGTGAATACTTCTTGATAAAATGTTCGATTAATGGTGGCACATCATCGCTTCTTTCCCGCAATGGAGGAATATTTATTGGAACTACATTGATTCTATAAAAAAGATCGGCTCTAAAAATTTCTCTTTCAACCAGAAGTTTCAAATCAACTTTTGATGCCGTGATCAATCTTACATCAATCGGTATCGGTGCCGTTCCGCCAATTCTCATTATTTCTCTCGATTCCAAAACACGCAGAAGTTTCGATTGAATTGAAAGGGGGACATCATCAATATCGTCTAAGAAAATGCTGCCGGTGTTTGCTATTTCAAACAATCCTTTTTTATCGTTTAGCGCACTGGTGTACGCACCTTTCTCATGTCCGAAAAGTTCACTCTCCAGCAAATCTGCAGGCAGTGCGGAAAGACTAATCTTAACAAACGGTCTTTGACTTCTTGGACTTGTATTGTGAATGTACTCGGCAAAAATTTCTTTACCAACACCTGTTTCACCAATAAGAAGAACTGAACTATCCGAAGAAACAATTTTATCTATACGGGAAAGTATATCGCGCATCTTCTCATTCTTGACAATGAGTGTCAGCGACTTGACACTTCTATTTTCTGTAGATTTTATTAAAGTCACTTATTTTCTTCTGAAACTAGATTTTCACAATTGGTAAAAGAATTATTCACTCATTTTACGCAAGGTTTGATCTACAATGAAAAAACATAACTGTAAAACAAGTACTTTATCTAAAGCAACAAAAATCCGTTTGTCAAGCCCAAACCTTGTGTGTATCTAGTTATTTACTCATAATTTTAGTTCAATATGTGATTTTTCAAACAACTTTGCAATAAAGTATTTAGCCTGTTCCTTTTTAATCCAGTAAGGCATAGGGACCCTGAGTTGGTTCTATTTTAGAATTAACAACACATCTTATGCAAGTACAATAAAAAAGTATAACCGTCATAC
>CAZQQC010000117.1:4647-9277 GCA_964595365.1 uncultured Melioribacter sp. | reverse complement strand
TATTTCCTGGAAGCAGCGCTCATAGAGCGGTAAAATCCTGTAACCGCAGGTTTATAAATTAGAACTCATCATTGCTTTGTATTAAAGAGTTTTTTATTCTTATTCATATTATTTATCAAATTAATATAAACCATCGTAAATGAGGTATCTTTCTAAAATCCTTCTTGAAAAACTTTCCCATCCAAAATCTTTTGAAAGAGGAGAAAAATATTATAAACAGGGAAGGGTAGTAGATTATTCCGAAGACAAAGAGTGCATAAAAGCAAATGTAATTGGAACAGATGTTTATGCAGTCCAAATTAATCAAAATAAGTGGGAACACTCTTGCAATTGTCTGGCTTTCAATGATGATAGTTTTTGCAAACATGAAATAGCAGTACTTCTAACAAAAATATATGGTAAAATTGAAGCGAAGTCTAAACCTCAAATAAAAAAACGAAACACCGAAAAAATTTTCTCCTACGATAATGAATTTGTAAAACTGCTGGAAAAAGTACCGAAAGAAATTTTGATTGCCGATATAGTTGAATACGCTGCAAGTGTACCGGAGTTATTAAGTTTTTTCAGATCAAAATACCATGAGAAGGATGAGAACTATTTTAGCAATATTGAAAATTTACTTTTCAAATCCATTAGCGGTTTGAAACAAATTAAATACGGAAAAGACTATTCGAATAGAATTTTTTCATCATGCAGAGAAATTGAACAAATAATTCAGTGCCTACCAATCTCAAAACAATCCAGCAAGCTGTTGTTAAATGCCGGTTATAAATTAACGGAATACCTAAATACAATTGACGATTCATATGGTACAATTCAAAATGTTATAGATGTTGTAATTGAACGGGCGGCGTTGTACTTAAACTCTGCTTCACCGGCAGACTTCGATATTTTTTACGAATTCATTTCCAAAAAATCGTCTTTCGATCTCGATTATAATATTGTTGATAAAATATTGAAAGTAGTAAATAACGATAATGTCCTTTCTGAATTTATCATAAAACTTGAGAAAATGCTTTTTAGAAAAGACCCGGATTTTAATTTTAGCAAAGAAGATGTAGTGAGTATATTAATGGACTTTTATGAAAATAAAAATTTAGAAAAGTATGAAGAACTTGCTAAAGAATACCTTGATCACAATATTCTAATCAAACTGGACTATGTAAAATTTCTGAATAAGCAGAAAAGATACGCTGAGCTGATCGAACTTGGAATCAGTATGTACGATAGGTACGATGTTCGCCCTATGATTAATAACGCTCTTTTAAGTTTAGGGAAAATTCCAGAGCTGATCGATCTTCTTAAAAAGCAAAGAACTTCGAGTATTGAAATTGAAGCTTTATCCAGTCTGAAAAACATTAATGGATTTTGGGGTTCAAGAGAGTTTGAAAACCTTGTTGATATTATGTTAAAAAATTGTCCCGGCGTCCACGATAAGCTTGATTTGCTTAGCGCTGCAGATAGATCTGTTCAGATAAAAAATGTTCTATTAAAAAATTCTCAAGACTTTAATATGGCAACGCTTGTTGAGGAATATGCGCTTAGATTCTCTTTATATAATCCTGAGATAGCCATTGAACTTTATAAAGAATTAATCGGAATAGAACTTAAAAAAATTCAGACTTCACACCATTACAAACCTCTTATAGAGTATTTGACGATGATTAAAGAACAGGGGGAGAATGATTTTGTTACCGAATTTTCGATGAAGTTAATAAAAGACTATCCTACAAAAATAAAACTGAAAGAAGAATTGATGTTATTACGCGGTTGAATTTTTCGATTAATCTAACATTGTCTGTGTTGCTACGCCATGTTTGGGCTTGACAAACGAATTTTTGTTGTTATAGAGAGAATACTTGTTTTGAAATTTTAATTTTTCATTATCAATCAAACCTTGCGCAAGGTGAGATTGCTGGCTGCCGTAAAAATAAATCTTGTAGCATTTGCTTCGAATACGCAGTCGAATTAAAAGTGAGAAATTAAGTTTGTAGACAAAAGTAATTATTCAACAATTGATCGATGAAAATCATAAAGAATCTATTAGGCCTGTCTATCTGCAGCAGATCGGTGTTCCATTTTTAAATTAAAAAATTACTTTTCTCGCCTCCCAAAATAATTTACAAAACTGGTACGATAAATATAATTTCATTCTCCATCGAACCAATTATTTTAGCCAATTCAATAACAAAATTAATTCGAAAGAGCAATCAACATTTTCGGAACAGCTACACTTCCACATTTTCAGATTTTACTTTTGCCATGTAATATTCTCGGCTCATGCGCGCAATATTTCTAACAGAAATTCCTTTCGGGCATTCTGCTTCGCAAGCATAAGTATTCGAACATGCGCCGAATCCAAGTTCATCCATTTTTTTCACCATCGATTCAACGCGGTTGTATCGTTCGGTTTGACCCTGAGGCAAAAGCGCAAACTGGGAAACCTTTGCACTAACAAATAACATTGCAGAAGCATTCTTACATGCAGCAACACAAGCTCCGCACCCGATACAAGAAGCCGAATCCATTGCCTCCGAGGCAATATTTTTAGGTATTGGAATAGCATTTGCATCGGGAACACTTCCAGTATTAACCGAGATGAAACCGCCGGCTTCCATAATTCTATCCAGAGCCGATCGGTCCACAATTAAGTCTTTGATGATTGGAAATGCTTTTGCACGGAACGGCTCGACATAAATTGTATCGCCCTCCTTGAAATTTCTCATGTGAAGCTGGCATGTTGCAATTCTGCGAAGCGGTCCGTGCGGCTCGCCGTTAATTACAAGTCCACATGTTCCGCAAATTCCTTCGCGGCAATCGCTTTCGAATGCAATTGATTCGAGATTCTTGCTTTCAAGATCGTTATTAATTTCATCCAGCATTTCTAGAAATGACGAATCAGGGGATACGGCAACTTTGTACTCGGCAAAATTTCCCGGCAATTTAGAGCTTGCCTGGCGCCAAATTTTTAGAGTCAGATTTATTTTTTTTTCATTCATCATTTGTAACTCCTTGTTGCTAATTTCACACTTTCAAATTCAAGAGGTTCTTTAATCAATTTCCATTTACCAACTTCTTGGAACTCCCAGGCAGCAACGTAAGCATAATCATCATCATTTCTTAATGCTTCGCCTTCTGCCGTTTGGCATTCTTCCCTAAAATGACCGCCGCATGATTCATTTCGTTTCAACGCATCGAGAGCCATTAACTCACCTAGTTCAAGATAATCTGCAAGTCTTCCCGCACGTTCGAGGCATTGGTTAACGTCATTTGTACTTCCGACAACATTAACATTTTTCCAAAACTCTTCGCGCAGCTCTTTGATTTCGGTTATAACTTCTTTCAGACCTTTTTCGTTTCTAGCCATACCAACTTTATTCCACATATATCTACCCAGATGTTTATGGATATCATCGACCGTTCTTTTCCCTTTTATGGAGAGAAACTTTGCCGTGAAATCTTCGACTTCTTTTTTCACTTTTTCAAATTCGGGATGATCGGTTTTTACAAAAGTTGGTTTGTCGCCGCCGAGATAATTTCCGATTGTGTAAGGAAGTACAAAATATCCGTCAGCCAAACCTTGCATGAGCGCACTTGCACCGAGTCTGTTGGCGCCGTGATCTGAAAAGTTTGCTTCGCCGGCAACAAACAAACCAGGAATAGAGCTCATCAAATTATAGTCCACCCACAAACCACCCATTGTGTAATGCGGAGCGGGATAAATTTTCATCGGTGTTTTGTACGGATTGTCGCCGGTGATCGTTTCATAAATTTCGAACAGATTGCCGTAACGTTCTTCAATCATTTTTTTGCCTAGACGGCTTATGGCATCGCTGAAATCGAGATACACTGCATCCTGACCTTGAGCGCCGCGGCTATCATCAACTGCTTCCTTAGCTGCACGTGAAGAAATATCGCGCGGACTTAAGTTGCCGTAAGTAGGATATTTTCGTTCGAGATAATAATCGCGTTCTTCTTCGGGAATATCATTCGGCTTACGCATGTCATGTTTCTGTTTTGAAACCCAAATTCTTCCGTCGTTTCGTAAACTCTCGCTCATCAATGTTAATTTGGATTGTCCTTCTCCGTGTACCGGCAAACAGGTCGGGTGAATTTGAGTGAAACAAGGATTTGCAAAAGCAGCGCCTCGTTTGTGAACACGCCAGATTGCAGTTGTGTTGCAATTCATTGCATTAGTTGAAAGGAAAAAGACATTGGAGTAACCACCCGTTGCAAGAATTACGGCATGGGCAGAATGTTTTTCAATTTCTCCGGTGAGAAGGTTTCTAACAATAATGCCTTTGGCAGCACCATCAATAACAACCACATCAAGCATTTCCCTCCTTGAAAACAATTTTACCGTTCCAAGTTTAATCTGACGGTTCATAGCAGTGTAAGCGCCGAGTAAAAGTTGTTGCCCTGTTTGCCCTTTTGCATAAAATGTTCTTGAAACAAGAGCGCCACCGAACGAACGATTATCCAGCGAACCGCCGTACTCGCGTGCAAACGGAACGCCTTGAGCAACGCATTGATCTATAATGTTGTTGCTGACTTCTGCCAAACGGTACACATTCGATTCGCGCGAACGGAAGTCGCCGCCTTTTATTGTATCGTAAAAAAGTCTGTAAAC
>CAZQQC010000117.1:0-4547 GCA_964595365.1 uncultured Melioribacter sp. | reverse complement strand
ATTCGCGCGAACGGAAGTCGCCGCCTTTTATTGTATCGTAAAAAAGTCTGTAAACGGAATCGCCATCGTTCTGATAATTTTTTGCTGCATTTATACCGCCTTGAGCGGCAATGCTGTGTGCACGACGGGCGCTATCATGAAACGTAAATGCTTTGACGTTGTAACCGAGTTCGCCCAACGATGCAATAGCTGAAGCTCCGGCTAATCCCGTTCCCACAACAATAATATCGTATTTGCGTTTGTTAGCCGGGTTAACAAGTTTCATATTAAACTTGTGATTGGTCCATTTTTCTTCAAGTTTACCCGCCGGAATTTTCGAATCTAACTTTTTCATCATTTACCTCCGAAAAAAAATAAAAAATAAATTGGAATCGATGCAAAAGCCAGTGCAGTAAAAGCCGAATAAATTAGCCCCAACTTCTTAACAAAAGAAAAATATTTTTTGTGATTCCAACCAAAAGTTTGAAATGCACTTTGAAAACCATGGTTAAGATGAAATCCCAGCAATATTACAGCAATAACGTAAAAGAAAGAGTAATATGGATTCTGGAATGCCGAAATAACCACGTCGTAGTACTTGTGTCCTTCTCTAACTGTCATATCTAAATTGAATGAAACCCAAAATGTTCTGAGATGAATTGCGAGAAAGATAAAAACGATGCTACCGGTCCATATCATGGTGCGGGAAAAAATATCCGAATTTTTTGACGAACCATTAATGGTATAGTTTACAGGTCTTGCCTTCTTATTTTCCCACCATAACCTGATCCCTTCGTAGATATGAAAAATAAATAACAGTGCAAGAATAACTTCAATTACTCTAATAAGCGGTTTGATGCTTTCTAAATTTTTTACCACTGTATTGAATAATTCAGGTCCAGCAAAAAGCGTTAGATTGTTGATCAAGTGAATGATTAAAAATAAGATAAGACAGATTCCGGTAAAAGCCATCACAAATTTTTTGCCGATAGATGAGTTCAATGCTCTAAAAAACCAGCCCATCAGGAATCTCCTTTGTTATAAGATTTTTGAAATGGATACCCCTCGCCGCAACACGTTCCGATTCAATTGACGGATCGAGGTGAGGCGACGTGGAATTTAATTTGCCCGCTCGTCCGCCGACTCGCCCTGCGTAGCCGCTACAGTGAAACAAATAGTCACGATTTACTCCATCGGAACGAAGCCGGATTAAAAATTTTGCAAATGAAATTTTTAATAAGAATTGAAACGACAAGATTTTTTGATTCACAGCGATTGTCAGAATATTAAATAAGTAACCGCTAAAATAAACCTATAAAGTTTTTTTTCAAAGAAGAATGTTATAAATCATAAATTCTAAAATTTCATTTATTGCTTGAATGATTATTCTTTTCTATTTTACAGCCGAAACTCTTTACAATATCTGCGGCGTTATAACTTAATAGGGAAACCGGTGAAACCATGCGATGGGAAATTCCGGTGCTGCCCCGCAACTGTAAGAGACGTTGTAAATCGTTTAACATATTGCCACTGATAAAACAATTGCGAGTGGAGAATTTAGAAGTGAGAATCGAAAATTAAATTCTCAATGAGCCATTCTCAATTATCAATCACTTCGGGAAGGCGTTAAACGAAGTCTTAAGCCAGGAGACCTGCCGCGGGTTCAACAAATTAACAAGCCGTCAAACGGTTTATAATCAACCTTCGCGGGTAGGGTTTTGATTCAGCATGCAATTCAAAAAATATCGATTCAAATTCCATCGACCCCCGAAGTTACAACTTTCAACTCATTTAAAAGGAGTAACTTCAATGAAAAACATTTTTATTATTCCACTTTTTCTTTTTACTATAGTTTCCGTTTCAGCGCAGACCGATTCGGTTAAAACGACCCTTTCGGAAATTGTTGTAACGGCAACAAGAACCGAAACTCAGTCTATCGCTGTCGGAAGTTCGGTTTCGGTCATCACTTCAAATGAAATTTCTCAAAGGCAGCTTAATTCTGTAGTTGATGTTTTAAGAGAACTGCCGGGCTTATCGGTTTACCAGCAAGGAGGCCCGGGAAAACTCTCGTACGTTTCTATGCGCGGCGCTAATTCAAATCACACCCTTGTAATACTTGACGGCGTTGTAATGAACGATCCGTCATCGTTGAACAACGCGTTTGATTTTTCATATTTGAATACGAATGACATCGATCGTATTGAAATTGTGAGAGGACCGCAAAGTACTCTATACGGATCGGAGGCTATTGCGGGGGTGATAAACATTATAACCAAAAAGGGAAACATGAAACCGGAATATACTTTTTTAGGCGAAGCCGGTTCCAACGGTTATTACAGGGCTAATGCTTCGGCTATTGGCAGAGCAGGATTTTTAAATTATGCAATTACCGCAACGCGCAACGGAAGTAACGGTGTTTCTGCGGCAGATTCAAGATTCGGGAACGCAGAGAGAGATAGTTATTCCAACAATGCTTTTTTTTCCCGCTTCGTAATAAATTTGCAGAAAAATTTTTCACTCAACTTTTTTTATAAATTCACAAAAGCAGAATCCGCATTAGATCAGAACGACAAATACGGCGACGATCCAAATTTCAACTACACACTTGAAGAGCAAATTTTCAAAGGCGGCGTAAACCTTTCATTGTTTAATGGAAAGTGGGAACAGATTTTCAATGCTTCGCTGATGAAACATTTTACACATTCATTAGACCTGCCCGATCAATTTAGACCGAACACGTCATCCGACGCGCTTAATAACGGCCGGCGGATCAAATTAGACTGGCAAAACAACCTAAAATTTATTGAACACAATCTTATCATATTTGGAGTAGAATCATCAGTCGAAAAAGCTAATTCCAGTTATCTCTCAACAAGCGATTACGGTTCGTACAACAGCTTTTTCCCGGGGCAATCGATTAGAACGACCGGACTTTATTTGCAAAATCAATTCGACGTTGATCAATTGCTTTTCGTCACCGTCGGTTTAAGATACGATAACAACGAAAAATTTGGAGGTGTGGCAACTTTTAGAATTGCACCGGCATATTTTATTTACACAACAGGAACCAAATTAAAATTTTCTTACGGTACCGGTTTCAAAGCGCCCTC
Organism: uncultured Melioribacter sp.; assembly: GCA_964595365.1. Taxonomy (GTDB): domain Bacteria; phylum Bacteroidota; class Ignavibacteria; order Ignavibacteriales; family Melioribacteraceae; genus Fen-1258. The sequence continues at coordinate 1,458 of CAZQQC010000117.1, read as the reverse complement.
GTTGTTCGATCTATTTGATCCGTTGTTCGGCAACCCGGCTCTTGACCCGGAAAAAAGTAAAGGATGGGACGGCGGCATCGAGCAGTTTTTGCTGAACGGAAAAATTTCACTGGGTCTAACTTATTTCAATCTCCAATTCGAGAACATGTTCGGTTACAATGCGAATTATAAAACGATAAATATTGCTAAAGCTTCGTCACGAGGGGTCGAAGTTACGGCAAATGTTAAAAGCCTAGCCGGACTTAACATAAATGCGAGTTATACATACACAGAAACTAATGACGATTACAAACTAAGTGTGGACTTCAATAAGCCTCTTCTAAGAAGACCGAAAAATCAATTTGAAGTGAATGCAAACTGGGAGGCAACCGATAAGCTCGATCTAAATTTAGAAACACATTACGTTGGCAAACGCTACGACAAAGATTTTACCGATACGTTCAACCCCGTGAGAGTAACGATGCCGGATTATATTTTATTCAATCTTGCTGCATCGTATAAGCTGTTCAATTATTTGAAACTCAATGCACGAATCGAAAATCTGTTCGACAAGCAGTACGAAGAAGTACTATACTACGGAACGCTTGGTAGAAGTTTTTACGCAGGTTTGAACTTAACTTTTTAGCTTGTCACTTAATATTCTAGATACCGGATGCCCGCTACTATCCAGTATCTAGAATCTAGTTTTTTGTATAAGATTTATATATAGATCGAATATGCCTGGATAATTTTACTTTACACAAAGTAGGTTGAATGATATGGAAAAATAAAAAAGAGCCGGAATTACAAACATGCTCGAAGTTCTTCAAGAAGCCGTTCATTTTCAATCGGCTTGCGTAAAAACTTAGAAGCTCCTGCCGAGATAGCAATTTCTTCATCTTTCTTGAAAGCATTCGCCGTAACAACAACTATCGGGTGGTTCTTGTATTTATCCGAGGCTCTTAATTCTTTAATCAGCTGAATTCCGTCTATATCTCCTCTGAGCGATAAATCGATCAGAAAAACATCGTATTCTTTTTTCTTCAAAAGGTCCAAAAATTCGTCGCCAAACTTACATGCGGTAACATCGAATAGTTTGTTCAGAATAAGTGTAAATATGCGTAGAGTCAACTCATCGTCATCAATCATTAACAGCTTTGATTTGGCTGGCATTATCTTCCCTGTTATTATTTATTCGCTCAAACATTTACTTATTAAATGTACGAAAAGTAATTACAAAGTTGTACCAATTCTTTTTCGGCCCCAAAATTTTCTTGCTAAGATCGATCGTACAAATTTTAACAGATTCTGGGATTCTTCCAAGCTATTCAATAAAATCGAGATTTTAATTTTAAAGAAATGTATATTTCATTAAGTACGCTTCTCCACTATAACCGAATTAAATAATAATGAATACTTATTCTATTATACCAATAGTTGCACTTCTATTTAACGGGGCTGTATGGGGTTATATATTTA
>CAZQQC010000116.1:0-9372 GCA_964595365.1 uncultured Melioribacter sp. | reverse complement strand
TTATGAAAGTCTCTACGAAGGAATTACTCTGAAGGTTCCGCGTATCGGCTGCTTCCAGTTGAAATCCGTCGATAAAAAAAGCGGGCAGAGCCGCCCTGTAATTTTTACGCCGCTCTCGATCGACTTCTCACATGATTCGCACAATCTCTATCTTGCTTTTGAGGTTCAGCCAAAAACCAAAGACAGCAATGAATTGGATTCCAATGTTTTCAGCATCGGCGTCGGAAAACCCTTGCTGCCGTTAACGATTGACGACCTTCCTAATTCCGAAACTTCTTTTGCCGTCTTGAAAAAATCGATTGAAGAGAGAGCGAAAGAACTTATTGCCGAATCGGATCAGATTCCAAACTTCAACATATTTGAAGACTACTATAAATTCCCCGATAATGCTGCACCCGAACAGGAGACTCATACTGTACTTGCCGACTTAACTTCCGATATTGATTTTTTGAAACAGCCGGAGAAGTCTTTCGACTTAAAACCGGAAGAAGATTTTAAAATTCTCTCAACGCTGATTGAGGAAACTTCCGAACCGGTTGAGCAGCCTTTAGAGAAAGAGTTGAAACAAATTCCGGTTGATGATTCGGATTACATCAAAGAAAATGTTGAACCGAAAAACGTTACGGCTCACGTATTAGCAGAAGAAAATCCACCGGAAGAAATTCTTTATTCCGAAGCGAAATCTTCTTAAACGCTGCTTGCTGAATTATTGTCCGATCATTCATTGGGAATACACAAGAAAGAGGAAAGTGAGAATCCCGAAGTGAATAATGAAAATGAAGAAGAAATAATAAATACTATTGATGCTTCTGCTTTTGCGGGTAAGATAGAATGGCCGGGAGAAACTAAAACACCGGCACAACCGGATGAACATGCCGGTGAAATTGACAGTGCAGAAAAGGAAAGCTTGTCTCTGCCGGAAGAAGAATTTATCGAAGAGCATTACGCCGATGAACAAAAAGAAGAATTCGTACACGAAGAAAAAATTCCGGGACGTAAAAGCGGGGCAAAAGAAGAACCGGAAGAAGATTTAGAACTTCGTGAAGAATTAATTGATCCGGAAAAACAGACCGAAGAAAAGATTGAATGGACTTGGGGCGATGAGCTGCGCGAGGAATTCGGTCTTGGACATTTGGAAAGCGAAGAAGCAAATGATGAGATGGTGGATGAAACAAAAACCGGTGAGAAAACCGCGCTTGAACCCGAAAGTGAGAAAGAAAAAGATTCGATACGGGATTTGTTTGCACAACTCGAAAAAACTCTTGAACATGATAGAGCATTTCTTGGCGAAGATCTTCAGGAAGAAAAAGAATCTATAACCGGAGAAAAAGTCTCGACGCACAAACATGATTTCAAAGATGACGATAAAGTATATCTCGAATATTCAGCTTCTCCCTCAAAGTATGAATTTGTTCCTGCAAAAACTTCCGACGAAGAAAGACACCGTAAAATGGCTATTAGTCTTGCCGAAGAACCAAAAGATTATTTTGAAAGAGGGTCAAGTCATACTGATGATCGAAGTCAGAAACCTCCGGGAAGAGGGTCGATGCGTAAAGGTACTACTTCCAGATTGTATCTTTTTTACGTTACCATACTGGCAGTTGTTACTGCAGCTATTTATCTGGTAATAAGAAACAATTTTCAGTCGGCAGAATCAACAATAAAATCTGTTACGCAGAATAATGTTTCGAAATCGCAAATAGATTCGATAAGGACAGCGGTAGAAAACGCGCCGGATTCATCCAAATATTTGTTGGATGAGTCGGATGATTTTCCTGCAACTGCTACTCCTCCTGTGCCGGTCAAAAATCAGCGCAGCACAGAAAAATTACCGGCTGAAGTTAATGTGTCGGATTCGAAAAAATTAATTGCTTCATCGAAGCAGCCGGAAACGAAAGAGCCTCCCAAAACGAAAGAGAATTTGTACAAAACTCCGAAGACAGATACACGCATCGACAATTCTGTTTACTATGACGGCAAAAGCTATAATTTTCAAGCTTCTTCATGGCGAAACAAAGCAACAGCCGAGCAGGAAGTACAGAGACTGCGCTCGCTCGGTTTTCATGCTTATCTGGTTGAGGTATATCTTCCTCAGAAAGGCGGAACATGGTATCGTGTAAGAATTGGTCCTTTCAATTCCGAAAAAAAAACACGGCAATTTATGAGCGAGAACAATTTTAAATAAACTGGACCTTGATTATGAGGTGGATCCAAATGTTGTTAAGCGGCGGAATAGCTTTGTGGCTGCTGGTCGCTTGTCTGGCTGCTATCATCTTTATTACAATTGACAGACTAAAAGTGCTTGGAAGAGCCAGAGCGAACATTCCAACATTCTCTGTAAGAATGCGGAGCTTTCTTAAGAAGAATGAAATTCAAACTGCTATAGATTTTTGCATGGAAGAAAGGTCTACCATATCGAACATTATGAAAAGAGGATTGAAAAAATACAAATTTGGTAGAGAAAGATTTCTTGAAGAGATTGAACTTGGCGGCAAGGAAGAAATCGGTAAACTTGAAAAAGGAATTCCTATTCTTGCAACACTTGCAACCGTTTCTCCTATGCTTGGATTTGTGGGAACAATAATGGGTATGGTTTCAACCTTTAGAGTTATTCAAGATTTGAGCAGCAGTGTTACAATTGCCGATTTTGCAGGAGGTATTTGGGAAGCATTAATTTCAAGCGCTGTTGGCTTGATGGTGGGAATGATTGCCCTGGCGCTGTACAACTATTTTGTGAATGCTATCAAAAAGATTGTTTTAGATATTGAAAGAATTATCTCGGAGTTGATAGACGCGGTCGACGGAAATGAAAAGGATTTATCGCAAACTGGCGAGTTGTGACAATGAAATTTGAAAGTAAACTTAAAACTATTAGTGCATTCAACGTTGGCGCCTTTGTTAATCTTGTTATGCTTATAGCAATGTTTTTTTTATTGACAGCTAATTTTCTTTCGCAACCGGGTGTGAGCGTCAATATTTATAGAACTCTTGTTGATGAAAAATCCAATCTGCCGAAAACTTTTATGACAATTGATGAGCACGGGAAAATGTATTTAGACGGTGATGAAGTTAATTTTTCTAATCTTATTGGCAAAATTGTAATTTTGAAACAAAACGTTAGAAACAATTTTACAATTCGTGCCGATAAATCTGTAAAGATCGAGATTATTGCGAAACTTGTTGAGATTCTTAAAACAGCCGGGATAAAAAAAATAAATCTGCAAACTGGTACATTAGCATTCTAAATGTTTTTCAAAGAACCGAAAAAAATATCTTATCTTTTTTCCGTATCAATTCATTTAATGATAGTGCTGTGGTTGTTCTTTGCGAATATTGGAATTAACTCTGAACAGGAAGAATATCTGTTAGTAGGTTTTGGCCCGGGATTCGGAACGGGAGGCAGCGGAACCGGTCAAAGCGATCAACCCGGCAGTGGCGGTTTGACACCCGGGACTCAGCCGGAGAAAAAAGTTGAAGACAAAAAAGTTGATCTGCCGGAATCAGATCGGCTAAAAGACGAAGACGCAATTGTCGATCCCTCAAAGAAAAAAAATCAAAACGATGTTTCAAGCAACAAAGTAAAATCGCTTTTCAAAAGCAACAACAATAAGGGAGATAGTTTTGGATACGGTGCCGAAGGCGGCGGAACTGGCGGCGGATTTGGTTTTGAACTTGATTTCGGAGGCAGGGGAGTTAGAAGAATTTACAGTTATTCGCTTCCAGAATATCCCGAAGGCGTTTCTAAAGAAATTGATTTACGATTGCGTTTTACAATTCTGCCAGATGGTACCGTTAGCAACATAATCCCATTAATCAAGGCAGATACCAGGCTTGAAATGGCAGCAATCAACTCGCTGCGTCAGTGGCGGTTTGAACCTTTGCCTTCCAGCGCAAAACAGCTTGAACAAACTGTTGTTATTACCTTTCCGTATCGTTTGCAGTAATAGTCCGCTCGCTTTTCTCTTCATGGTAATAAAACTTGTAGAAAAAATATTCGACGATTGAAAGAAGTGTGAGGGAAATTGTATCTGAATCAAACTGAATTCCAAAACCTTTGCTGTCGACGAAAAGTTTTACAACTGCCGTACTGATCGACCATCCTACTGCAAACAGAACAATAATCAAAGCCATGTTTGTGAAAGCTGAAGCAATCGATTCATTCTGCCACTTTTTTGTAAAAATTACAGAAATGAAAATTAAATGTCCGCTGAAAATTAATGCCGCAATCATTTTAGAAATCGTCTTGAGAGTTGTGTGTTCTGCTGTTGATTATTTGTGCGCCTACTAAACCGCCGATTGCACCGAAGATTAAATTGATTATAAAATTATTCACCAGAATGGAAAATGTGTAAATCCATGAGAACCCTGTAGCTAAAATTTCCGTTCTTACATTTTGAAATAGATGCAAAACCTCCTGCTTAATCTCTTCGGTGATCGGGAACGTATCGAGCATGCGCTGCAAATCCGGGAACGATGCAATTATATCGTTTTGTCTCGTTACAAACGTAATAAAAATTTCGAAGGTGCTTCCGAAAATTGCTGCAAATAAGCCGGTAGTTAAACCCAGTATAATAGCTTTTTTCGTAAGAATCTTTCCAACGGTATGATTAGCTTTTTGATCTAGAATTAGTGATAAAAAGGCAGCAATTGGCATGATGAAGCAGCAAGAAAAACTTTTCACAAATGGAACAATCTGAAGAATGCCGGCGCCAAAACCGCAAACAATACTGGGTAAATATTTTTTCACGTTTTCCCGGAATTTAATTCAACAAAAAATTGACGCAATCCATTGTAAAGATATAAAAAACCGGCTGAACCGAAAAGTAAACCGGTTGAAAAAGCGATTAACTTTGAGTAATTGTAAATGCCGATTGAATATAAAAGTACGTCCGCTATCATCGGCGCAGAAAATATTAATAGCGGCTTGATGCTTAACTTCTTTTCTAAATTGATAAATATCAATGCGAAGCAGATGATTAAGGATCCTAAGTAAATGCCGGCACATCTTGCACAGACCAATGTTTCGTATGTGCCGTCGGTTATTAATTTCGTTTTTATCTGATGACAGACCGGCGAGTATGCTTTGTGAAGAAACGGTAGAATTAAAATGAACTTATTGTTGAGAGGAATTATCCACTCGAAAAAAATTCCCGCACACCAAATTAAAACAAGTGAAACAATTACCAATTTTATGGAAAGACGCATCGGACAGTTATTTTGATTTCACGTATTTGTAAATCAAAATGGAATTCTTAGTTAAGACGTATAGCTTTGAACCGAATAAAAATGAGTCCATAATTTCTTCGTTAATGTCCGGCTTGAAAATTAGAGGGTTAAGATTGCCTTGTTCAAAATCGGAATTGGAAAAAAGAGCAATTTGAGATTTGTTATTCACACTTATTGATTGAATTGTAGCGTTAATGTTTGTCGGAGCGAACGGAAACTTTATCTTTTTGATTCCGTTTCCGAATTGATCGAACTCAACAATGTTTGGCGGATCAACTGCCAGCAGTTTTAAGTCGAGCGTGATTGTAAAACTAACCGGATAGGATAACGAAAAAGCCCCGGCGTCGAAACTACCAATTGTTGCCTGAAACTCTCCCCGTATGTTGAATTTCAAAATTCTTTTGTTATCTGAATCTAAAACAAAGAGATCACCTTGGTTAGATACAGCGGAACAAACCGGATAATTAAAAACATAACGCGAATCGGTTATATTTGGCCCTACAAGCTGCGATAAGAAATTCAAATCCTTGTCAAAGAATTGAACGCGGTTATTGTTTTTATCCGATACATATATGTTCAGTGTGGTTGCAAATACATCGTTCGGATTATCGAATGATGATTCCTGCCAACCGTATCCTCCGATGAACCTTATAACCTTACCGAGGGTATCGATTTTAGTAAGCTCATTAGAAGAAGTATCCGTTACAAAGATATATCCTGCAGAATTTATTGAAAAGGATTTAGCTGCAGTGAATGAACCTATGCTTCCCGAGAATACAAAGCTTTGAGCCTGACTCAAATTATAGCAGATCGGTAGTAGAAATGACAGGTAATATTTTAATGTCGAAAAATTCATATTATGGTACTAACTAAATTTGTGCAGTAACTTTAGGCACAGTTTCTGTAAGAAATTCCTTAACAAAAATAAGAAAATTTATTAATTTTGTTTCAAATAGAATGCAAGAGCTAAGTTTACAAACGAGGAAGTTATGCAAAGAATTTTAATATGCTGTTTGGTTAGTTTGATAATTCTTTCCTCATGTAAGTTCAAAGAGACAACAACACCAACCGAACCGGGGACTGGAGACACTACTATTAAAGTAGTAGCTCCTAATGGTGGAGAATCTTTAGCCGAAGGCTCAAGTTATCAAATTAAGTGGACTGGGACGGGAACTCTATTAGTTCGCATTCAGTATTCAATAGATAATGGAACCAACTGGTTGCTCGTAGTAGATAGTTTAAATAATACGGGCATATATAATTGGTTTCCCATACCAAATACAATTTCAAGTCAATGCCTTGTTCAAGTCTCCTCGCTTGACGGTGTAAGCAGCGACAGAAGCGATAATGTTTTTGCCATTGTGAAGAACACAAATAAAAGTTTAAGAATCACTTCTCCTATTGGCGGTGAAACATGGCAAGCAGGTACCTCGGCACAAATTACCTGGTACAGTTCAGGTATCGATTCGGTGAAGATAGAGTACACTATTGATAACGGTCAGAATTGGGGTTTGATTTCTAATTCAACGAAGAACAGGGGCATCTATTATTGGCAGCCGGTACCAAATACTCCAACCACTCTTGCTAAGGTAAGAGTTAGGGATGCACAAGACGGTGTAACATCTGCCGAAAGCCCGAACCCGTTTCAAATTTTACCCGAACAAACAATTAAAGTTGTTTCACCAAACGGTGGAGAGCAATGGTATGCCGGATCTAGCAATAACATCATATGGCAATCAACAAACGTCGCAAATGTGAAAATTGAGTTTACAATAGACGGTGGAGCTACGTGGTCAACAATTATTACAAGCACGCCAAGCACAGGTGTCTATAGTTGGAATAGAATTCCAAATGTTAGTTCTCTTCAATGCAAAATACGTATAAGCGATGCGAGCGATGGAGTGCCAAGTGATGTTTCCGACAATAATTTTACTATTACAACACCAGGCAACCAGTTAATAGAAGTAACAAGTCCTAACGGCGGAGAGCAATGGGCAGCAGGAACTTCGCAAAACATCACATGGTCGGCATCCGGCATAACCAACGTTAAGATTGAATACACAATCAATAATGGAATAACCTGGAACACGATTACACCAAGCACTCCAAGCACCGGTTTTTATACATGGACCCAGTTACCTAATACTCCTTCAACAAACTGCAAGGTTCGAATAAGTGATGCGCAGGACGGTTCACCTTCGGATGACAGCAACAATTTATTCTCGATAACACCTGCGCCGTCAATTAAAGTAACATCTCCGAATGGGGGGGAAGTCTGGAGAACCGGCACTCAGCAAACTATTACTTATACTTCAGAAAATATTCCTAATATTAAAATTGAATACACGACCGACGGAGGTGCCAACTGGACAACGATAACAAACTCGACACCGAGTGTGGGCGCTTATACATGGGATAATATTCCGAACCTGACATCGTATCAATGCAAAATAAAAGTAAGCGATGCCATGTTCGGCACTCCTTCCGATATTTCAGATAATAATTTTACAATTACAAATCAGGTTGTTAAATCAATAACCATAACAAGCCCTGTGGGTGGAGAAGTCTGGGATGCAAATACTTCAAAGCTGATAACATGGTCAGCTGTTGGTGTTAGTAATGTGAAATTAGAGTTTACAACAAATAACGGATTGAGTTGGACTACAATTGAGAATTCAATACCCAATACCGGTTCATACAGTTGGGCGGTACCCAATACTCAATCAACGCAATGCAAAATAAGGATTAGTGATGTTAGCGGAAATCCTTCATCCGAAAGCCCGAATACTTTTACAATTAGACCCGCCGCATCAATTACATTAATTAGTCCGAATGGTAATGAAATTATTCGAGCTGGCCAGTCATACAATATAACATGGACAGCGGTTGGAATTGATAATGTGAAGATCGAATATACTACAAACAGCAGTGCTGCTATCGTTGAATGGAAAACTATTGTCTCGAGTACACCGGCAGCTGCAGGTTCGTATGCATTTGGTTTTCCTCAATCATCAAAAGATTGTAAAGTAAAAATTTCAGAAGCCGTTAATGGATTTCCATCTGTTACTAGCGCAGGAACTTTTACAGTTCTTCCAAAAACATCTATTCAGGTGCTCAAACCCAATGGAGGTGAGAGTTGGATACAAGGAGAAAAATATCAGATACAATGGACTTCGGTCAATGTTGCTAAGGTGAAGATCGAGTACACTCTCAATGACGGAATAGGATGGACAACTATTGGTGAGAACCTGGACAACACCGGTTTCTATGATTGGGTCGTTCCCGCTAATTTAACTTTGCCGACGACTACAGGTGGTTTTATTGGATCGGAACTTTGTAAGATACGTGTTTCCGAATATGATACGGCTAATCCGACGGTTGCCGGTGCGTTTGATGAATCTGATAATGTATTTGCAATCTACAAGAAATTCATAAGAGTCGTTACGCCGAATGGTGGTGAACAATGGCAGGTTAATACACCAAAACGTATTGAGTGGATATCCAAAGGTGTGGATAATGTAAATATTGATTATACTTTGGACAATGGTCAAACATGGACCAACATTGCCGCTAATGTTCCAAGTACGGGTGCATACGACTGGCAAACTCCTTTGACGGTTTCTTCGTTAGGCAAAATTAGAATAACAGATGCGAGCGATCCAACTGTAAGCGATGAAACGGATGGATTCCTTAGTATTGTAAATGCTACAAAATAAATATTAGATCATTCTTTGTGTTTTTGAGAGCGGCATTTAAAATTTAAGAGTGCCGCTTTTATTTTGTACTAAAGAATTTTCACAATTAAGCATGTCTGTCCCCAACCTGCCTGCCGGTCAGGCAAGCTTTTGCAGTTCCATTTAACTGAGTTGTGCAACAGAATATAATTACAGAAAAAAGAAATATTGTGATGTTAAATTTTGAAACTTGCTTACATATTCGAAAGCAAGTTAGTTTTATAAGTTTTTTCTTCATGTCAAAAAGTTTAGGATAGTTGTGCAATGAAGTTAAAAAAAAATTTATTCGAGTTTTGGATTCTTGGATGATGTTGATTAATTTTCGTTTAGTCTAACTGCCCCGTGGTGTAATTGGCAACACGTCTGACTCTGGATCAGAAGAGTTCAGGTTCGACCCCTGACGGGGCAGCAC
>CAZQQC010000115.1:0-9526 GCA_964595365.1 uncultured Melioribacter sp. | reverse complement strand
CTCCCGACCTCTTCGTCCCGAACGAAGCGCGCTAACCGGGCTGCGCTACACCCCGATAAACCGATTTTGAATCGGATAAAAAATAAAGAAAAAACTATAATCTTAATTGTTTTTAATAAACCAAAAAAGTATTATGCATATCATAAGTATTTACAGTTATGTGCTTTTTGTATTCGAAGTGCAGAATTATTTTTTATTTTAGAACTTCCTGCCCGGGCGCCAGTGTGCCCTGCGTTAGGCGGGCTGAGTTTATTAGCCGAGGGCTTGTTGCACCCCGTTTTTAGTAATTTGATTGCAAACATACAGAAAAATTGTATTATAAAACAAAGAATGGTAGGTAACATGAAAAAAAATCATTTTCAATTTTTTGTTTTACTGCTTACAGCGGGAACCATCGCATCTGCGCAAACTCCTCAAAACAGCTGGAACCTTGAGTTTGGACTAAGCTATCCAAGACTTATTAATCACAGCTATAGTTATGCAGGGAATGCCAACTTTGGAGGTTACCTCGGTTTCGAGCGAAATTTTTCCGAGCACGTTGGCTTGAGACTCCAAGCTAATTTTGCATCGTTAGAGGGTAAGTATGGAAGTCCAATAATATCTTCGCGCATAAACTCATTCAGTGGAAATTTTGATTTACTTTATTTCTTTGTTCCATGCGAAACCGTCACTCCGTACCTAACCTTTGGCGCGGGACCAACTTTTTATCTGCTCGATAACAATAGACCCAACAAAACTTTGAGCAGCAGTTATTTTACTTACCAGTTCAATGGTGGATTGGGAATTGATTGGAAATTGGATGAAGATTGGAAACTGCGAACGGAACTCAACTATCACACCGTTGCAGATAACAAATTTGATGGCGTTGACGGTCCCTCATTAGGGGGTCTATTCGGTGGCCCTTACAAGTCATATTTAACTTTCGATGTGGGCTTCAATTATTATTTAGACAAAGGCGAACCTTCAAAGTACTGCAATCTCTATTCGGGTATTTCAGGAGAACAGAAAGTTGCAATCGATTATGACAGAATTGAAGAGATGATTAAGAGGCATATTCCTAAAGAAGTTACTAAAGAAGTCGTTGTAGAAAAACCCGCTCAGACTGGCGCAGAAAAATGGATTTTGGTCGGATGCAATTTTGCATTTAACAGCGCTAAACTTTCTGCAGAGGCTTATCCAATTCTTTACGATGCTGCAAAAACTTTGCTCAGGTATCCTGAGATTAACGTTGAGATTGAAGGTTATACCGACAACATCGGCTCGAAAGAGTTCAACACGAAACTTTCGCAGAAAAGAGCCGATGCAGTAAAAGCTTATCTTGTTTCAAAGGGTGTTTCTGCACGTAGACTAACGGCTGTTGGAATGGGTGAGACCAACCCCGTTGCAGATAATAAGACGGCAGACGGAAGAGCAATGAATCGGCGGATTGAATTTAAGGTGAAATAATTTCTATGACAAAAAGGTCACCGAACAAGTGACCTTTTTTTTATATGCCGTCAAAAATTTTTGCTTGATTATTGATTCTAACATCCATTAATTTGTGCACAAAAATTTGGAAGAGTTATAGAGAACATTGCTACGTTTATCAATTAAAAAAGTCGGGCAGCAATTTCTTTATGATATTTTCCTTTTTATTACAAATCAATTTCTTTCGTTTTATTCCTGCTAAACTTATTGTTTTGATGTTTCGACAAAAATCCAGATTCCCTCTAATTTTATTTTCGATTGTTGCTGCTTTTGCATTTTCGAGCTGCGATAAAATTCCGGGCGGTGTGGTCGATTCCCAAATTGTTGATTACGCTGTCACAAGAATTGTATTGCCTGCGTTGGTTAAGTTTACTACGGCAGATTCATCTGTTATAACATCAGTACAATTTTCAAATTATAGTTCGGTAGGAAATGTATGGAGCAAAATTAGTTTGCTAGATGGCACCATCGTTATAAAGGATAATAATATTATGACCGACGATGGGAAAAACGGAGATGCAAAAGCAGGTGATGGAATATTCACAACTAAATTTTTTATGAGCAGAAAAAATCCAAACGGAATTTATAAGGTAGAGTATTTTGTAACGGATAATATTAATCTTCCTCCCAATAATTTTGCTATGGTTGGCTCTGCACTTTTTACGTATAGCAATAACCAGAATAATCTTCCTCCGGTTATTTCCGATGTAGTACTACCTACTTCCGTTAATCGCGGGGATTTGTTTCTTATAAGCGTGAAAGCATCCGATCCGAACGGTTTGTCTGATCTATATCAAGTTTATTTCAAACTATACAGGCCGGACGGCTCTGCGGTAGATCCCGGTAACGGACTCAACTATTTCATAATGTTTGATGATGGAACCCGGGGAGATCAAACCGCCGGCGATGGAATTTATTCGCTTCGGAATTCTTTCGGACCTACTGCGCAAACGGGGACGTGGAAATTTGAATTCCAGGCAAAAGACTACGGTGGAAAGTTGAGTAATGTAATTACACAAAATATGGTAGTTAATTAATGAAGAAAACCTTCTTAATATTCTTTTTGAGTTTATTTATCGTTTCTATTACTGCTCAAACGAAACCTGCCGATTATTCGTTAGATGGAAACAGACTTGCAAAAACTTTAGGCCAAACTCCTGCAGGCAACACGATCGAGAGAATTCTGATCCAAAACAATACGATCTGGCTTGCAACCGGAAGCGGTTTGAGTAAATCTACAGACAATGGAGATAGCTGGACAAACTATTTCAACTCCAAAGATTTCGGTACCGAAAGCGTTTCAGCAGTCGGATATTCTAACGGAATAATTTGGGCTGCTACATGGCACATGGAAACCAAATTCGACGGCGATCATCCGGCCGGAACCGGTTTAAAATATTCTGCAGATCAAGGCAAGACATGGGTATCGATTGATCAACCGATGGATCAAAAAACTGATACGGTTATTGTCTACGGCATCAACAAACTGAAAGCAATTCCTGTTGCAACAAATGTCGATAATTTTGTTTATGATATTGCGTTTACAAAAAATACAATTTGGGTTGCTTGCTATAAAGGAGGCGGTTTAAGAAAATCTACCGACGGCGGAAAAACCTGGTCGCGCATTGTATTACCGCCGGATAATTTGAATTCTATCAAACCGACCGATACACTAAATTTTACAATGAGCCAGTCTCTATTTTACACGTTGAGAGTTTATTCTTTACTTGCTGTAGATGACACCACAATTTATGTCGGCAGCGCAGGCGGATTATTGAAGAGTACAGACAATGGTATAAGCTGGGTGAAATTCAGTCACACAAATCAAAACAGTCCTATCACAGGAAATTTTGTTTTGTCTCTCAAACTAAATCAATTCGATAAGTCGATCTGGGCGGCAACCTGGAAGGCGGAAGGTCAAACTGAATTTTACGGAGTTAGCACATCTTACGATGGCGGACAGAGCTGGAAAAATTTTCTTACCGGTGAATATGCCCGCGACTTTGGTTTCAAATATTTTGGAACGCAAGAAAATTACACCCGCGTCGACGTAATTGCAGCAACAGACAACGGTGCTTTTAGAACCGATGACAACGGAAATACCTGGATTGCTGCTCCTAATATTGTAGATGATTTTACAAAAGTGGAAATTAATACCAGGAATTTCCGTGCGGTTAAAGCCAATCAAAGAACCGATGGTTCCACAGATATCTGGTTAGGTACTCTTAACGGATTAGCAAGGTTAAATGAAACCGGCGGGTTCTGGACAGGTAGCTGGAAAGTATTTTTAGCTTCCGAAAATCTAACTTCAACTTCCGAGACTTATGCATTCCCTAATCCTTTTTCACCCGGACAAGAAGTAGTGAAGATAAAATACTCGACCGATAAACCGGTAAACGTTACAATTAGAATTTTAGATTTCGGAATGAACCTTGTGAGAACATTAATACAAAACGCGCCGAGAAATGCCGCCGGCGATCATTTGGAAAATTGGGACGGCAAAGACGAAAACGGGAAAACTGTTCCTAATGGTGTCTACTTCTACCGTATCGATACAGGCTCGGGTGAACCGCTGTTTGGTAAAATAATGGTCCTGATGTAAAGAAAAGTTTTGTTTAGAAAAAGTTTTTATAAAATTTAATGATGATTTGAGTGAAAAAAATATTTTTACTTGCTGTTATTTGGTCTGCAGTTGTAATTGCGCAACCGAAATTTTCTGAGATAAACAGTATGCCCGGGGCATTCAGCAGAATGGGCTTCGGTGCTCGCGGTATTGGAATGGGAAATGCAATGTCGGCCGTCAACGAGGGAAATTTAGTCTCCTATTACAATCCGGCTTTGACACCATTTCAAGAAGGAAATTCTTTTCAAACTTCATATTCATTTCTTTCTCTAGATCGCACTTTAAATTTTATCAACTATACGCGCAAGTTTGAATTAGGAAAAAAGACCGACGCCGGCGGTCAAACAAAACCCCGATCGACTGCCGGTATAAGCGTTGGTCTGATCAATGCCGGCGTTTCGAAGATCGATGCAAGGGATAGCCAGGGAAACAAAACCGGTGATTTATCAACGTCTGAAAATCAATTTTTTGTTGCAGTTGCAAATCGATTCTCGGATAAATTTTCGGTTGGAATTTCATTCAAATTTCTCTATTACAAACTTTACGAAAGCGTAACGTCTTCGGGGGTTGGTTTCGATGTCGGTGCGCTTTATTTGTTGAACGATGCAATCAGCTTCTCATTCATGATTTCGGA
This sequence comes from uncultured Melioribacter sp., assembly GCA_964595365.1. Classification (GTDB taxonomy): domain Bacteria; phylum Bacteroidota; class Ignavibacteria; order Ignavibacteriales; family Melioribacteraceae; genus Fen-1258. Next base: position 4,802 of record CAZQQC010000115.1, on the reverse strand, counting down.
TATTAACAGCAATTACCAATGGGATACCGGAAGCCTCTATGGCACACAAGGTGTGATAAGTAAGAATAAATTTCCCTTGTTGAAAAAAATTGGCGTTGCATATAAATTTAATGAACCCAAAATTATTGCTGCGCTTGAATTCGAAAGCAGTAATGGCGGTACAAACTTTCTGCGAACGGGTGCCGAGTACAACATTTACCAAAATTTATTTCTGCGTGCCGGATTGGATAAACTGAATATTAGTAATTTTAATTATCCGGTTCGTCCGTCGTTTGGATTTTCATACTCGTATCTGTTGAACTCTGTGAAGATTGGAATCGATTATGCTTTTGTAATCGAACCGTATTCGTCGAGCGATCAACACATTGTTGGCGTTAATGTAAACTTTTAAAGATTTTTTCATGAAAAAAATATTTGTAATAATCTTCTTCGTATCGTTCAATTTGTTTGCACAATCTGCCGGCAACAGCGGAGCAGCATTTTTAAAGTTCGGCTTCGGTGCAAGAAATATTGCCATGAGCGATTTAGGAGTTGTTTCTGCTAACGATCTCTCGGCTTTGAACTATAATCCGTCTCTTCTTGCGGTGAACAATAAAACACAATTGTCGTTCACGCATAATGTGTTTTTCCAGGATCTGAGTTCAGAAGTGTTTGGTGGAAGTTTTAATGCGCTCGGTTTGCCATTTGCTATCGGTATTAATACGACAACAGTTTCGAATATTGAAGTACGGCTCAAGCCGGGCGATCCGATCTCGACATTTAGTGCACATTATTTCTCCACAAGTATTTCCTCGGCATTTCGAGTAACCGGCAATTTATTTGCCGGTGCAACATTCAAATACATTTACGAAAACATTTTTTCCGACAACGCTACAGGTTACGGCTTCGATATCGGCGTGACATATCAAAAGTTGATTGACGGACTAACACTGGGTGCATCGATACGTAATCTGGGTTCGATGAATCAGCTAAGAACCGAGTCGACAAAACTTCCTACGGACCTGCGGTTTGGAGGCGCTTATAGTTTTTCTATCAATGAATACAATCTGGATTTTACTGCATTAGCCGGATATCAGAAATACACACTGCAGAATGATTCGCACATTCATTTTGGCGGCGAAGCTGTTTATCAAAAAATATTTGCGCTTCGTTTGGGTTATATAAGCGGCTACGATTCAAAAAATATTTCTGCAGGCTTTGGTATTTTATGGCAAGGAATAAATCTGGATTACGCCTACGTTCCGGTTAAATATGGTTTGGGCGATTCACACATAATTACATTTATCTACTCGTTCAACTAAGCCGGTCCTTCTAACACTTTAGCATCTACAATTCTATGTTAATTTCAAATTCTGTATCTTTAACCGGCGGCTTAATCAACATTTAATATGGTTCCCGATGGTTTTACAAAAGCTTCTCCTTGAGTATGAAAATTTATTGCCTTCTGTAAAAAAGGTGTATGTCGTTCCATCATTTAATCTGAAGTTAAAAGAATCCGACTACATGTACCTCCTCTACAAAGATATAATAGAAGGGAAAATGAATTCATCTATTTCTATCGAGAGTTTATCGGCACTGGCACACCCTAAATTTTTCTTTAAGAAAGTTCTTGGTGAAAAAAACCTTCTCCATTACAACTGGCTGGAAGTTAACGACCTTAAATCCTTCTCGGGAATGTTATGGAAATTATTCTGGATTACAGCTTACAAGCAGATAGGCGGCAGAATAATCTGGACTATTCATAATAAATTTCCACATAGCAGTAATTTCAAAACAGTTAATAAAATTTTTAGAAAATATATGGCAGGAATTTCGGATAAGCTACACGTGCATTGTAGTTATGCTGCAGAGCAAATGAGTGAAATTCTAAATACCGGCAAAAGAAAGTTCATTATAATTGATCACCCGGCTTACCCCGCTGTTGTTATGGAAAGATCGGAAGCAATTAAGCTACTCGACTCGAAGTATCATCTTAGACTTTCCGGGAATAAAAAAATATTTTTAGTTTTTGGAGCTATTGCAAAGTACAAAGGGATAAAAGAAATAATCGGAATATTTAAGGAAGGAATAATAAATCATTATTTAATTATTGCAGGTGTAATAAAAAAAGGCGGCAAAAAATATTTTAATGAATTAAAGAATGAATCCTCGGGTTGTAGCAATATAATTCTTTTAGGAGAAATGATTCCGAACGATGACCTTCCCCTTTTTTTTAATTCCTCCGATTATGTGGTTTTTAACTACGAAGAAATATTAACATCCGGTGGTGTGATGACGGCTTTAAGCTTTGGCAAAAAAGTTATTGCCCCGGAAATGGGGTGCATTGGTGAAATTAAAAATGAAAATATATTTCTTTTTCAAAGGGAAACCGGCAAGAGTGAGAATCTTAGAAATACATTATTAAGTTTGATAAAATGAAAAAAATTTCTGTACTGCATGAAGCTATAAAACCGGATTCCATGATAATAGAACTGGAGAATAAGTGAGCATTCTAAACTTTAGTGTACTTGACAAACCGGCATAAAGAATTTGATAATGAACTTAGATAAAAAAATAAAAGAAAGTTATAACCTGTTCACAACAGGAAATCCTTCCGGGGATGAAATGGCTTCCGGAAGGAATACAGATATCATTAAGAAGTTGGCTTAACCTTGCGGCTTAATTTGAATCTTAAAAATATTGCCTCCCTTTTTTTTAATGAATTCATTTCAAGATTCATAGGTTTTATTGCGGTTACTTATCTTGCCAGAGTTTTGGGGACAAACGGATTCGGCATTATTAATATCGGCTTAGCCGTGTTAAGTTATTTGATGGTATTTGCTACAAGCGGTCTAACTTTATTAGGAACAAAAAAAATAATATCGGGTGCGGACGATCCCGGGCTATTTGCCGGAAATATTTTACTTGCAAGATTTACTTTATCTGTAATTGTATTGCTTGTTTTTATAACATCGGTTTTTCTTTTTATGCAACCCGGAGAAATTTTTAATGTAATCTTGATTTACTCGTTTTTCTTATTGCCGTCGGCACTGCTTATGGAATGGTTTTTCCACGGGCATCAGAAAATGGATATCATTGCTGCCGGTAGAACATTTGGAATGATTGCATATTTACTGGCATTAATGCTACTTGTTAAAAGCCCGCACGATACACTTTTAACCGGCGCGGCATGGGTTTTAGGGGGAATAATAAATGTACTTTATTTGTTCTTAATCTTTAAAAAGAAAAATTACTCCTTAAAATATAGTTTCAACCCATCGTTTTTTTCCCGCTTAATAAAAGAATCTTTCTCTTTGAGCGTTGCATCAATCATTACTCAATCTGTTATACAATTCCCGGTTATATATTTGGGAATTGTCTCATCTAATTCTGCTGCAGGTGTGTACAGCGCAGCTTATAAAATTATTATTTTGATCCTCGTTGTTGATAGGGTTTTTAGTGCTCTCTTTTTCCCGAAGATTGTTAAATATATTCACAATAGGACTGAAAATCTTGACGTGACATTCAATAAAATTTTAAAGATCATTTCAGGACTCGGGTTATCGGTCTTGATAATCTTTTTAGTCCTGGCGGAAATTGTAGTTGAAACTATTTTCGGAATAGAATTTAAAGAAGCCGTATTGATCTTTATGATTTTGTTAGGAAGCTTTTATTTTACTTTATTAAATTCTATTTTTACTTATACTCTCATTGCAATGAACAGGGAGAAAGTTTACGTCTTTGCATTAACATGCGGTGCTGTTGTATTCTTTGCCGGCATTATTCTTCTTACTAATTTCTTTGGAGTAGCTGGAACTGCCGTTTCGTATGTTCTATTTGAATCCACATCATTTATTGTAATGGGAGCTATACTTAAAAAAAATATTAGCATAAATATTTTTCGTATAGTTGCTTTGCCGGTTTCCTTTACAATAATACTGAAGTTTACTTTGTTCACATTTATAAGTCTTCCATTCCAAACAATTATTGCCATTTGCGCGGGCATCCCGGTAATTTTCTATTTAGCTGGAATAGGAGTAGAGGAATTTAGATTTGTAAAAAGGATATTCGCTTGAAACTAAATTTAGGAATAACAGGACTTACACCCGGCTGGGAAATTCTGCTTCAGCAGATTGGAATTCCTTTTATTGTTCTTGATGAGAACGGGGCAGAATACAGTGACTTGCCCGTTGTAGTCTTAAACAGTAAATTCATTAACCCCGATGCAATTCTTGAGTACCTGGTCAAAGGGGGCTGCGTATTAACCGAAGCAGATTTTGCAAGTGAAATTCTCAGTATTAAAACAAGAAATCGTTACATAAAATTTATATGTGCTGAATCCGATGAAGTTTTTAAGGTCGAAAGAATTTGTGATGTATACAAAAATTGTCTAATTCCGGTGGAAGCAAACCATTTGCCCGATCAGACTAATCATAATACAACATTGTCAATCCAAATAGGAAAAGGGAAAGCTATAATATTTCCATCCGGTTTTACTTCGCTTTTGACAAACCATAATATTCAAAGAAAAAATTTTTATTCCGAATATGCTGTAAGAGAAACGAATGAAAGAGTATCTGCGGTATCAAAAGGAATGATTTATCATTTCATCAGAAATGCGCTCGAAAACCTTTTCCATTTTAGAAAATTACCTTTTGTAAATCTATGGCATTTCCCGCAGGGAGAAAAGAATCTGTTTCTTTTTAGAATGGATACAGACTTCAGTTCAGCATATCAAATGTTAGCTATATATAAAGAATGTGAAGACTATAATATTTCTGCAACATGGTTTGTTGAAACTAAATCGTTAGAAAAACAAATAA
>CAZQQC010000114.1:0-9601 GCA_964595365.1 uncultured Melioribacter sp. | reverse complement strand
ATATTCGTAAGATGCAATTACATGATTTGCCTGCATCGGCTTCAACTTGGGATTGCCGTCAACCGGGCTGAATAATCTCGGATCGGGAATTTGTTTGAAAATTCCCCAGCCGAATCGGATTGTTGATTTATCATCTAGCTTATACCCTAAGCCGAATCTCGGATCGATCCAGTTAAGATTCAAATCTATAATATTATCGAAGCGGAGACCCGCGGTTGCCGACAAATTATTAATTCCAAAAATATTTGCCGATTGAATTTCGCCGTACAAACCGTACCGCGACCCGCCAAACTCTGAATTTATTATTTGTGATTGAGCATCGGGTCGAATATCGTAATCATCCAACGGAATCTTTCCTTCATATTTAACTTTTCGACTTTCAACTTCGGCGCCGCCTAAAATTTTAATTCCGCTTGCCGGCACAAATTCCAAATCGCTTCGGAAGGCATAAACATAATCCGTTTTAACAATATCAAGAATTCCAAGCAGCCATGAATTTGAATATTTGTTGTACGAGATGCTGTTTTTGATTACGAGATTATTGAACAAAACATCGGTAGCTTGAAGGTTCACAAAATTGTTTTTTGTATTGCCGTTGAAAACACCGTTGTATTCTGCGCGTTCAACCTTTACGCCCTGTTCATTGACTGCGTGAATGGTGAACAATTTCAGCTTGCCGGTTTTGGAATAACTGTAAACCATTCCGCCCGTAAAGTTTGTTGAATTGGGAGCGACGGTCATTCTATCCATTCCGCCGTTAAGCCAGAAGATCGGTTTGGTGAAGTTTTGCCTTGCATCGAAATACAAACCGAACTTTTCAGGGTCAACTGCAATATTAGCCGTAACGTTTCCGCCCGCTAATGAAAGCCCGATATTTGCGCTCGTGTTCTCCGGCTGATTTTTGGTTTCAATATCAAGCACGCCCGAGAGTGCATTTCCGTACTTTGCCGAAAATCCTCCGCTTGTAAAGTACATTGATTTAACTGCGCTTTGGTCGAGGTTCGAAAATATTCCGCCAACGCTTTTTCAAATTTAGTCAGCAGTTCGCACGAAGATTCTTCACGGTTAACAAATTGTCGTTTATAAAACCTTTGGGCATATTTAAGTATCGAGCTTATGTGAGTCAATATTACTTGTTTGCTGAACTCATTCTGGTTGTTGAAATATTCGATTTCGATTTTACGGTAAAGTTCCCACATGATTTCTTCTTCCGAAGAAGATAAATACAACGCTTCGTTTATCTCGTAATAAAAGTACCCGTATCTTTTCATTTCTTTATGAAGAATATCTCCTTTGATAAAATTTTCATGGAAAGAAATAAAAAATCCTTTTTCCCCACTTCGATATTCTTCAGCTCGATTATTTGTCCCGGTTTAACAAACAACATTGTTCCGTAGCGTGATCATATTTTGTTCTGCTGTACAATAATAAGCTGGATTTAATTTTCTTTAACGCTATCATAAAAAAATCACCGGTAAAAGCGGTTAAGTTACATGGAAATTTTGTCGGCGGATTTTCAAAGGAATAAATACTCAGTATCGGATGTTCAGGCTGTGCTATTTTAAATATGCTATGTAGTTCCGATAAGTTTTTTTTGTTACTCATTTTTTTCTCTCTTTCGTTTATCTCAATTCTATTATTCTTAAAAAAGTTTTTAAATCGTTCGTAATTTTTCAAAGGTCTCGAATAACTACTTTTTGGAAAGCCTCTTGTTGCATCTTCGCAATTATTTGTTTAGATTTGGTCTAAATAAAAATAATGATCGAAATTTTATCTATTTGTATTCTATGCGCTTCTACAGATGGAGGGACGCTGTAATTTATTACTACTTCTGCATGCTATGTAAAACAGCAACTTCTGAAAACGGGATTAATAAAAGGTAACGATGATTAAAGTAAGCAGCTTTGCTCATTCGAAGACAAATACTGCAACGAAGACGGGCTAAGAGTATTCGTGGGGCAGCGACTGTAGTTCTTTATCAAACAAGGAATTTAAAAAGCTAAAAAATATGGTTCACGTGTCAACTTAGAATCAATATGGAAAAGAAAGGAGAAGGTGAACTCGGAATTGCGTTTGTTATCGACGGCATTTCCAATAATCACCGTAACTATTTTGCAAAAGGCGGTTATGAGCTTATCATCGGCGATGGAAACCTAAATTATGATACTGAAAATATTCCTGAAACGTTTTATTAGTCGCAACTTACAAATACTGTAAATCATTCTTTCGATTATCAATTTATCGCGAACCCGGTTTACAATAAGGATGGGGGTTCGGTTTATATATTGGGCATGAGAGTACACACTGAAATATAGCAATCCGAATTTTTAATCTATACAAATTAGCTTCAAATATCGGAGATAAATAATGAATGTTAGGTATAACAATTTAATCGCTGTTTCGTTATCAACAATTTTTTTATTCTTGAGCCAGTTATCGGCACAGACTTCAGATTCAATTTATATATTGAAGGAAGTTACAATAACAGGCTACCGGCTTATGAATGGTATCGGGCGGATGAAAGATCATTCAAATAATATAATTTATGCAGGAATGAAAAATGAAGTACTTGAGATAGACAGCCTGGATGCAAATAAAGCTATAAACAACACCAGACAGATTATTGGAAGAATCCCCGGTGTAAATATAATAGAAACTGAGAGCAGCGGTTTTACAGCAAATGGAATTAGTTTCCGGGGACTAAATCCCTACCAGAGTATTGAAACAAACACAAGACAAAACGGATATAACATTGCTGCCGATGTATATGGCTATAACGAAGCATACTATTTACCTCCCATGGAAGCCGTTAAAAGCATTTCATTTTTACGGGATGGTGCTGCACTGACTTTTGGTCCCCAATTAGGCGGAGTAATAAATTACCGGTTAAAAGACGGCAGCGATAAACCAATAGAAATTATTTCGAAACAAACTGCGGGTAGTTATGGTTTGTTTAACAGCTTTAACTCTCTAGGAGGTAGCAACGGAAACTTTAGATATTATGGCTTTCTTCAATATAGGAGATTCGAAGGCTGGCGCGATAACTCCCAGCAAACGCAATGGTCGGGTTTTGCAAGTTTAAAATATAATCCGTCAAAAAAACTTCAAATTGGAATTGAGTACACGTTGCTACGCAATCTCATTCAAATGCCTGGAGGGCTGAATGATTTCTTATTTAACAAAAATCCACAGCAATCTCTCAGAAGCAGGAACTGGCTTGAAAGCCCGTGGAATATTTTAGCAGCAAACTTAAATTATAAAATTAACGATGATGTTTCTATGAGCTTCATATCTTCCTACCTTTTTAGCCAGCGCAGTCTGATATGGCGTAATGAAGAGGGCGGACCCGCTGCAAAAGATGATATAACTACAGACCTTACTTACGTTCCGCGCGAACTTGAAAGAGAATACTTTAGAACGTTTACAAACGAGTTCAGGTCTTTGGCTAACTATGGTGTACTTGGAAAAGAACAGACATTTTCATTCGGTCTACGTGTTGCATATTCTCATCTAATAAGACTTGAAGGCGCTGGTGGAACGACCGGCACAAACTTCGATCTGACACAGCTTTTACCATGGGAACAAAACATGAATTTTTATACCACAAACATCGCACCGTATATTGAAAACATATTCCGAATAAATGATGCACTCAGCATAACCCCAGCGTTACGATTCGAGTACATCAATACTAATGCAACCGGTTATGCACCAAATGAAGCAGGGGATAGCAACCAGGGCAGTATTTATACTAATATGCAAAAAACAAAACGAACTTTTTTACTGGGCGCTATCAGTGTTCAGTATAAAACTTCGGAAGAGGCAAACTTCTATGCTAACTTCAGCCAGTCTTACCGCCCGATTACCTACAGCGGTTTAACTCCGTTTGGTTCTATTGCCAAAATAGATCCAAATTTGAAAGACGCATCGTCGTACGATTTTGATTTTGGTTATCGTGGTATTCTTACCAATGTTTTAAACTTTGATGTGAGCTTTTACTATATGAATATCAAAAATGAAATTGGAACTGTTGAAAAGTCAAATAACAATTTAACTTATCTATTCAGAACAAACACCGGCAGCGCAGTGCATAAAGGAGTTGAAACCTATTTAGAGTTAAATATTTTGAATGGATTGTTTAATCAAAACGGATTTGGAAAGCTGAGCGTATACAATTCATTTGCATATACCGATGCACGATATACTGCCGGAGAATATAAAAGAAATAAAGTTGAATATGCACCAAAGTACATAAACCGGTTTGGTCTAAATTACAGTTTTAAGGACTTCACTATAAATGCGCAGTACTCTTACAATGCATCTTCTTTTGGTGATGCAAGCAACGTAAATTTTTCACCCGACGGACTTGTAGGACTAATACCTTCGTACAGTATTATTGATGTTTCCTCATCTTTCGATATACAAGATTACCAGGTCAGATTCGGCATAAATAATCTAACTAATGCAAAGTACTTTACGCTTAGATCTAGTGAATATCCCGGGCCCGGAATAATTCCATCTATTGGAAGAATGACCTACATCGGTATATCTGCAAAGTTTTGATTCTTAAAAGAAATGTTAACCGTGAGTACTTAGTTACAAAGATGCTTCCCCAAAAATACAACTTGATTAATCCCGCTTCTTTTATTTCTTTTGTAGCAATTTTACAAAAGCGTAATTAATGAGAAAAGAGATATACTTTATACTTTTAGCAATTGCAGTGATTGGTCTCGCTGGTTGTACTTCAAGATATTCAACTACCCATTTAGTCAATCTTGGTGCTGCTAAGCAAGCAGTTCAAATATATTACGAATCAGGCGAGTACGACCGTGAGTGTTCAAAAATAATTGATGAAGCAATCGACTATATTAAAAGTATTAAGGTGGGCGCCAAATCCGCGGTTGTATTCGATATAGACGAGACAGCACTTTCAAATTATCAGTTCACAAAATCTATCGGGTTCGGGTACATACCAAAACTTTGGGACCAGTGGATGCAGGAGGGACACGCCCCCGCAATCAAAGAGACAAAAAGATTTTATGAATATCTTGTTTCCCAAAATATTGATGTAATATTTTTAACCGGTCGCGATGAACCTTTTAGAGATGCGACACAAAAAAACTTAATCGAACAAGGTTACACTAAGTTCGACACATTAATAATGCGTTCGAAGAATGAAGCCGATATGCCCACAGCACAATTTAAATCTACGAAGCGCGAAGAGCTTTCCAGAAAAGGTTATGTTATAATTGCTTGTATAGGCGATCAACCCAGCGATCTGGCTGGCGGAAACACAGGGTATAAAATTAAACTTCCGGATTATCTTTACATTCTCAATTAACTACAAGTTTAGACATCTTAGCAAAATGTTTATTGTAAAAATCAATTGAATTAAAAGAGGACTTTTTTAGCTACATAATTTTTCGGACTTTTGCATAATTCTGATTCAGAAATGAAAACCTGAAATGCTTTTGCAACTTTCAACGCTTTGGTTTTCTTCAGGGACCGAGCAGGGACTCGATTGAAAATCGACATCAGCAAACTATAAAGCAAAGAATCCCGATCAATTGCAATCACCAGGTCGACGGTTCAAGTCCGCCCGCCAGCTCTAAGAAAGCCCGTCCCGACTAATCGGGGGAGGGTTTTTTTTAAACTCAAGCATACTTGAATAGCTCTTATTTTTTTAATATTTCTTTTACTTTGTCAATCGTTTCGCTTCTGTTCTTTTATAAGAGGCTGTCATAAGTAGGAGATTCGCAATTATTTTTTATACGGTGTTTTAAGATATTGGCTGGCTTGCTGGTGCGAATTGTTTCGCTCCTTCAATTGAAGCACTTTGTTATAATAATGAATTGACTTTTCGCGCTTGCCGAGCTGATCGTACAGCATTCCCAAAAACAAAACCGTGTTAATCTGGAAACCCGATTCTTCTTTTTTATCGAGAGCGAGAGAAAGTTTCTCTGACTTTTCAAAATAAACTGCGGCTGAATCCGGTTTATTTTTTATCATAAAATCATTTCCAATGTAATACGTTGCCTCGCGTTTAAATCTATCGTTGTAACCCGGCATACCGCGGTTACATTTATAATAAATGTCGCGAAAAATTTTCGACGCCGCGTTGTAATCGTTTTGTTTTACGTAAACAAGTCCATAGTACCGTTGAAACATCGGATTGTTCGGAAAATCGTAAAGCAGCATGTGCACCCATTTCAAAGTCTCGGTCATGTTTTCTTCGAATTGAAAATTTAGTGTGAGTAAAAAGTAGCGGGATTCTATTCGGGCGTATCTTCCATTCCATGCAACATTTTCAAGTTCTTTTAGACCTTTAACCTTATCACCCTTAGGGAAAAGAACCATGAACGGTTTAACTGCAGGATATTTCTGGGGAATGACCTCGGCATAGTAATGATAAATTCCAAACCCAAGCTGGATGTCAACGTTCTTTGGATTTGCCTGATACGCTTTGAATACAAGCCCGAGACCTTCCTTTCCATCGAGCGCGGCTTTGAACCAGCTTTCGCGAATCGCACGAAGTCTTCCGCGGAAACCAAGCGCGCCACCTTTGAAAAATATTGCATCAACATTTTTGTCGTTTTTATCAAGTATGTCGTCGCACATCTTAATTGTCTCATCAAGCTGATTATAAAATTTTTGATCCATACCTTCATCATCGAGGTCAAGAAGTATTCTCCACCATGTTATCATAGCTTTGAAAAATTTTCCGGAAGGATGGGTATTATATTCTCTTTCGACTACGTCAAAAGTTTTTTCTGCTTTGTCAAATTCAATTCCATAGATCTGATTAATGCCGGCTTTTACAAGCGAATCGTGACGGACCCAATTATAGTTTTGAGCGGTGATGTGAATCGTAATAAAAAAGAAAACCAATAAGAATAATTTTGTTTTCAAGTTTTTCTCTTAATTTCTTTTACTATGAATATAAAAATGACTCTCAATTGTTTCAAACAAGATTTCTCACTTCGTTCGAAATGACTCATAATGTCATTTTGAGCGAGTTCCGATTGTTTTCATCGGAACGAACGAGAAATCTTATATGCCTAAATCTATACTCAAGTCTTTCCGACTTGGATTTGTTGATTCAACAAGTTTGTTCTTCTTCTCCCTTCTCCACTTTTTAATTTCTTTCTCTCTTTTGATTGCGGCAGTTACATCCGTTGTGTGTTCAAAATAAATTAGCTTTGATACATTATATTTTTTTGTAAAACCATCAACAAGTTTATTTTTATGCTCATACAATCGTCTTACAAGATTATTCGTCATGCCTACATAAATAACTTTGTTATTCCAATTAGAAAGGATATACACGTAATAGTCATAGGATTTCATGTGAGGAAAATAAAAAATTATTGGTCAAGATATCTCGCTTCGTTCAATATGACAAGCTACACAGTCTTGAAGAATTTTATTGAATAAGACCGCGCTCTAAAGATTTCTCTTCCGATAAATCGGAATCGAAATGACATTGTATGCCGTTCCTCTGAAGCTTCAAAATAATTTATTAATGAACACTACAAAAATTTCGTTCCTTCGGAACTATTTTTAAATACCTCCCCTTCGGGGAGGCCAGGTGGGGCTACTTCCTCTTTGGTCTATGCATATCGGTTGCACGCCCGTAAAAAAGTTCTGCTGCAAACATCATCGTCTCAGATAAAGTTGGATGAGGATGAATTGTTAATTCCAAATCCTTTACAACGGCCCCCATTTCAATTGCCAGCGTACCTTCAGCAATCATATCTCCAGCACCAACGCCAACTACTCCTACGCCAAGGATTCTTTCCGTCTCCGGTTCGATAATTAATTTAGTCATACCATCGTTACGATCAAGAGTTGTTGCGCGTCCGCTTGCCGTCCACGGAAATTTTGCAATTTCAACTTTGATTTCTTTTTCACGTGCTTCGGTTTCGCTTAAACCCGTCCATGCAAGTTCGGGATCTGTAAACACAACAGCGGGAATTGCATTCGGTTCGAATACAACTTTATAACCGAGTATGGCTTCAACCGCAACTTTACCTTCTGCAGCAGCCTTGTGTGCAAGCATCGGATTACCAACAACATCGCCTATTGCATAAATGTTCGGATCGTTCGTTTTCAAAGTATTATCGACAATTATAAAACCCTGCGTGTTGATTTTGACTTTTGTGTTTTCAATTCCGAATCCGGTAGTAACCGGTTTGCGCCCAATTGAAATCAAAACTTTATCGAATGTTTGAACAGGTTCAGTAAGATTCTTTCCTTCGAGCTTAACTTGAATACCGTCTGAAGTTTCTTTCAACTCAACAACTTTCGTTTCAACAAAAACATTTTCCATCGTTGCTTTTATTCTTCTCTCAAGAACAGCCACAAGATCACGGTCTGCGCCGGGTAAAATTCCTGCCAGCATTTCTACAACTGTAACTTTAGAACCAAGTGCAGCATAAACAGTGCTCAATTCCAAACCGATATATCCACCGCCTATTACGAGCAGACGTTTGGGAACATCGTTAATCTCTAAAGCTGTTGTTGAGTCCATTACGCGTGCTGAATGAATCGAAAGCCCGGGAATTTTTGCAGCGACAGAACCGGTTGCAATGATTGCTTTTTCAAAAACTACTTCTTCTGTTGTTCCATCAGCCTTTGCAACAGAAAGTGTATTTGAATTTACAAAAGATGCTTTACCGTTTATGTAATTTACTTTGCGTTGCTTCGACAATTGACCGAGTCCGCCTGTTAATTTATTTACGACCCCGTTTTTGAAATCGCGGAGTTTATTTATATCAATTTTGAGTTCACAGAATTCAACACCCCATTTCTTAGCTTCTTGCGCTTCAGAAATTAATTTAGCAACATGAAGTAATGCTTTGGAAGGAATACATCCGCGGTAAAGGCAAACGCCGCCGGGATTTTTTTCCAGATCAATTAACGTTACCTGCATTCCGAGATCTGCAGCAAGAAATGCTGCGGCGTATCCTCCCGGTCCACCTCCGATAACAGCAAGTTGTGTTTTAATCATAAAAACTTTTCTCCGTAAAATTTAGCGATAGTTCCCAATTCAATCCGACTTAGTAAAGATTGTGTGCAAGATTAATATTTATCCTTCTAACGAAAGCAGGAAAGGATTTTCCAATACGTCAATCATCCCTCGCAAAAAGCGGGTTGCATCTCCGCCGTCAATTATTCTATGATCGTACGAAAGAGAACGAAGCAATTTGAATGAATTAATAATTAAGAAGCTGTGGCAAGAGATTTCACAGGTAAAGAATCAGATTCGAGTTTGTGTAAATTGATAATTTTACTTGCATGATCAATATCAATCCCAACAATTGTACCTGATTCATCAAAATCTATGATAACATCTTTTGCAACTTCTTTAGAATCAAAACTCTTTTTTTCAGATAAGTTTATATAAAGAGAATCTGTTTCCGGATAATAATTTAATTTCATTTTTCTTTCTCCTCAAAATTTCTATCGGGAAAAGCATTATGAACTGTTTTGCCATCACCAAGAGTTACAACACGAAAATATTTTTTTATTTCATCAACATAACTCCAATAACGAATTCGATCATCTATTTGGATTTCTTTTCTTATGGGATTACTCAATA
>CAZQQC010000113.1:0-9606 GCA_964595365.1 uncultured Melioribacter sp. | reverse complement strand
CCCATTATTCCAAACATCATTCCGTTATCCCGATCTGTAAAATGATAAATTTTTACTCCTAAGATTGCAAACGTTCCAAAAATATTTGCCATCGAAAAGATAATCATAAAAAAGAGAAGCATTAAGAGGCCAAGGTCGGGATGCGATAAAGTTTTTTTGACAAAATGACAATCAAAAATATTTACTTTTATTTGGGTTTCTTTTATGTCAAGTAGCGATTCGGGTAAATTGAAAAACGCAAACATGAATGCCATAAAGGAAAAAGATGCGCGTACCAAACCGGCAACCGTGTAACCGAACCCGGATAAGAACGCACCGATGAGCGGACCAAATACAAATCCTAATCCAAACGCTGCGCCGATCATTCCCATTCCTTTAGCTCTTTCTTCTTTGGTGGTTATGTCTGCTATGTAAGCCTGGGCAACTGCAATGTTGCTTCCACCCAAACCGGCTATCATTCTTGATATGAACAGCAGGAGAAAAGAATTGGAAAAAGCAAACATGATATAAGCGGTCACCGACAGCAATTGCGGGATTAGTATCATAGGCCGTCTGCCCATTCTATCCGATAATTTTCCAAGAATAGGATTGAACAGAAATTGCATAAAAGAAAAAATTGCTACTGTCATACCGATTTGAAAATCGCTCATACCAATCTTCAATGCAAAGCCGGGCAGCAAAGGGATAAGAATTCCGAATCCCATTAAGTCGATAAATATTGTAAGAAAGATTACAGTTAAAGAAGCTTTGTTCTTATTTGCCATATATGAATAGTTTTTACCTTGTGCAAAAATAAAAAATAAGATTGATTTTATATGACAACAAGTTGCTTCTTTCTTTCGTTCAAGATTTTTTAGGAATGATCGGTGACGGCTTGAAAAGTTTTTTTAACGTCGCTGTACGACCGCAGCAATTTTGTTCGATCCGATCTGGAGAGAAACACCGGTATAGAACTGATTAATGTATCGGAAGGAAGTATAACAAACTCATTTTTACCATTAACTTTTCCTTTGAACACCCATGTCGGAATATAAGTAACTCCCGACAATCTTGTCCCGTCGGTTAGTTTGTTCTTGGTTAGTTCGATGTTCAGAATAACGCCGGCATCCGAATAGCGCCACCTTTGATTCGAAATAAAATTGCCCAGTGAATAAACAACCAGCCCTTCCGAAAGCTTACCATTTGTGGATTTGAAAAACTCTGCAGTTTGAATCACATGCGGATGACTCCCAACAATTATGTCTGCCCCGCACTTTTTTGCATAAGCAACTATTTTTTTTTGATAAGAGCCGGGCTTCCGCTGGTACTCTTCTCCAAAATGAAAGTAAGCTAAAATTACATCGGCATTTTTCTTTCGTGCAGATTCAACATTTTTTCCGATCATAGTTGTATCGATTAAACCTACCATAAATTTTTCTTCCGGCGGCAGATAGTTCCCATTTAATCCGTATGTGTACGCAAGAACCGCAATTTTAATTCCATGCAAGTCAAAAATTTTGATCGAATCACGTTCTTGTTCCGATTTGAATGTTCCAACGGCTGTCATTCCGTTTTCATAAATCTTATCCAGTGTTCTGATAATACCTTTTGTTCCCCTATCGAGAGAATGATTGTTAGCTGTGAACAATACATTGAAACCGGCATCTTTAATAGCGGAAATAAATTCATCCGGCGAGTTGAACAACGGATAGCCGCTGTACTTTCTTTCTTTGCCTGCAAGTGTTGTCTCCAAATTGCCGAATGTCAAATCGGAATTTTTTAGATATTTTTTTACGAAAGAAAATATCGGTCTGAAATCAAAACTGTCTTTAGCAGCGCTGGCAAATTCTATTTCAGGAGTGTGACACATCAGATCACCGACTATCGAAATCCGGACTGTGGTCGAATCATTCTGCGCAAAGCCACGAGTATTATTTTGAAAGTTGACAGATACAAGTAAGGATAAAGCTACAAAGAGAGAATTAACTGTTGAAATTTTTTTCATGTCTATTCCGGGGGAAAAAATAAGCCGGATTAGAACCAACCCGGCTTATTCATCAAACTACGAAAAATTAGCTCCCGCCTTTCGCTGCTTTTCTTTCAGCTTTAAGAGTTTGCACGTCGTTTCGGACTTCTTGAGCCATTCTTTTCAGTTCGCTCAAACCTTTTCTTAAACGCGTTCCAGCAGCCGACTGTCCCTTTTCGTAAAACTTGACTACATCGGGTTCAAGGCTTTTCAGGTATTCGATGAGTTTTAAATATTTTTCATTCATAGATCCTCCTCTTATTGATTTGTAAGTTGTTTATTGATTATACCGAGTTTTCCAGAATTATTTCTGCTATATCTTTTACTTGAACTTCTTCGGCTTTATCAAGCGATTTAACGCCGTCTGTTAGCATCGTCATGCAGAACGGACAAGCGGAAGCAACCGTATCAGAATTTGTCTTAACCGCTTCTTCGGCACGATTGATGTTGATTCTTGTTCCTTCTTTTTCTTCAAGGAACATTCTTCCACCGCCGGCTCCGCAGCAGAAACCCTTGTCTCTGCTCCTCTTCATCTCGATAAGCTCAACACCTTTTATCATTTTCAGCGGGTCGCGCGGCGAATTGTAAATGTCGTTGTATCTTCCAAGATAACACGAATCATGATACGTTATTTTCGAATTTGTATTTCCTTCTTTCAGCTTAATCTTTCCTCCATCGATAAGTTTTTGAATCATCTCAGAGTGATGAATTACTTCAAAGTTGCCGCCAAACTGAGGATACTCATGCTTCAATGAATTATAACAGTGAGGACAACCTGTAACAATTTTCCTAACACCATAGTTATTTAATGTTTCAACATTTTCATGCATCATCATTTGAGCAAGATATTCGTTGCCGAGACGGCGTGCTGTATCACCGTTACACTTCTCTTCAACTCCGAGGATCCTAAAATCGACATTCGCTTTTTGCATTAACCGAGCAAATGCTTTCGTAACTTTCTGATATCGTGCGTCGAACGAGCCGGCACATCCAACCCAGAATAAATATTCTCCGTTTGCATCTTCCGACATTGTTTTGATGTTCATGCCCTCAGCCCAATTTGCTCTATCCTGTAAGTTGAATGCCCAGGGCGTGAAATTTGTCTCAATGTTTTTGAAGACAACATTTAATTCCGCCGGAAAATTCGATTCTGTCAATACCAGGTTTCTTCTCATGTCTATTATAGAATCGACATGCTCAATCGTAACCGGACATTCGCAAACGCAAGCCATACATGTTGTACAAGCCCACAATTCTTCGTCGGTAATGTAATTGTGGACCAAAGTTTTTTGGATGATCTCGTTATCCTTGCCAGTTCCCGCTAACATTAACGGGGCTTTATCTTCAGCACGGCAACGAATATTCACAATAATACTCCGCGGCGATAACTTCTTTCCGGTATTTGATGCCGGACACGAGTCGGTGCAACGGCCGCATTCTGTGCATGCAAATCCGTCTAAGACCTGTTTCCAATTTAAATGCTCAAAATCTGCGGCGCCGTATTGTATAAGATTTTCATCTTCGAGATTTAATTTTTTGAGAGCATTCTTATGAGGTCCAATTTTTTTAAAGTAAACATTAGGCAATGAAGTTACAACGTGAAAATGTTTCGAGTAGGGAAGAAAATTCAAAAACGCAAAAACAACAACAATGTGCATCCACCAGAAAAATTCATAAAGAATTTTTGTGGTTTCGTTTGCACCGTCGAAGAACAATCCGCTTAAGTAAAACGAGACCGGGCGCAGTTCGTACTCTGTAAGCTGGAAGTTGGAATTTACTATGCGTGTAATATTCTGCCCGAACATGGCAACTACAACTCCCAAGATCATCAAAAGAATTGCTGCGGCATCCAAACCGTGTCCTTCAAGCTGAAGACGTTTTACTTTTTGAATAAACCTTCTGTAAAGTGCCCACAAAACAGCAATGATTACAAGAAGACCGAAAATATCCTGAACAAAAGTAAGGAGTGAGAAAATCGGTCCAAGAAAATACCAGGAGAACTGAGGATAAAATCCTTGAACGATAGCTTCAAGAACAACCATTAAGAATAATAAAAAGCCCCAGAAGATCAAAACGTGAATCAATCCTGCAACGGGTTCGCGTAAAATTTTAGACTGTGCCAAACCTATTTTCAAAACGTTTTTGATTCTTTGCAAAGGATTATCAAAACGCTTTTCAGGCTGAGCCAATCTGATATATGAAAGGATCCTTCCGAGATTGTAAACAAAAAAACTAATCGCCCCGATAAATATTATTGAAAATATGATTTGTCTCATCAGCAGCGACCGGATTATGGAAGCTTAGGATACTTTTTCGAAACAGCTTTATAAATACTGGCTGCAGCGCTAACTTTAATAATATCCCAAGCCGAGAAAATAACCGCTCCGCTAAAGAATGCTTTGCTAAAATCTCCATTCATAAAAACTGCAAGGAACGCTGCGCCCATAAAAAGTATTAACAATTGACCGAGCACAAATGAAAATATTAATGCAAGCGTGCCGTTTTTCTTTTCCAGCAGGTAGCCAACAAGATACGCAGCAAACGGAAATGAAAGTAGATAACCACCTGTGGGACCAAATATTTTTGCGATTCCAAAACTGAAACCGGCAAACACCGGTAAACCGATAATTCCTAAAATTAAATAGACAATCTGACTATAAGCACCGTTGCGTGAGCCAAGAAAAGCACCGGCAAGAAGAACCAGCATTGTCTGAAGTGTAAACGGAACAGGTTGAACCGAAATTTCAACCTGTGCTGCTAAAAATGTTAGAATGGAAAATGTGATTACCCAAAAGAGTTCCAAACTTCTCACTTTTGAAAGTGAAACTACCCATAGATTGTTTTTGATGTTTTCTTTTAAAGTCATTTTTTCCTCTAGTCCAGATATTGATTAAAAAATTTTGCTGTTTTATCTAAAAGCTTTTCAAATTTTTCGGAAGAACCGTTGAACGGATGAACGATATCAAAAGTATGCCCCGTACCATATAATTTAAAAAATTCTGTTTGCGATTTATCCGACCATTCGTAAAGCTGCTCGGCTTCAGCAACCGGTACTGCCAAATCCTGATCTCCATGAGCTATAAGTAAAGGTCTGTTTAACTTTTTCGTTGCGTTTTCGATATTTAGAAAACCGCCGGAATTTTTTTCAATATCATCAAGCAATTCAACGTTCAATCGCATCATTTGATTCGTCCGTGCATTCAAAACTTCAGAAAATCCTTTTTTTCTCCACTCCTCTTTTTGACGCGTAGAATATCGATCTAATTTTGAAATTGCCGACCATAGAGCTACTGCATCCACATCTATTCTTTTGGAAGACGTAAGAATTGCAATTGCACCTCCCCTACTATGCCCGATTAATCCAATTTTCACGTCTTTTGCGATATTAAAGAATCCGTTTCTTACAGCCAAAATAAGTTCATCAAGTTCACGGACTTCTCTTGAAAATGTATTTTTTGCAAATTTGTCAAGCTCCAAAAATTCAGTTATCCCTTCTCCAATTCCATTATGTGAAAAATTGAAAGTCAAAACCGAAAATCCTTTTTTCGATAAATTCTCGCTTAAGTATGGACCAAATCCCCAATCTTTAAATCCTTTAAACCCATGCACAAAAATCAATAAGCGTTTCGATCCTTCATTTTCGTTTCGAAATGTTGTTCTTATTTTTTCTCCGTCGGAGGCTAAAAAGGTATAATTTCTAACCATACAATTTGTAATATGAGATTTTAGCCAAGTAAAGTCAAGAATTGTGCGATTTTCAAAACCCGAAAAGTGATATGAATTATAAAGAACAGTTTTCATCAATCTGTGTTTCAAAATTGAACCGTGGATGTAACATGGCTGTTATTCTACAGCTTTTGATTGAAAATGATTTTATGTGCAAAGTTTCTACCGGCAAGATTGTAAGTTCTGTAACGGTAAATTTTAATACTTTCGTATATTTCGGTCGTTGAAGAAACATTTTGAATTATAGTCTAATAAATCAATTAAGAATTGAAGCTGTTGAACTTTAATGGCTAAAATCCTCGTAATACCGTCTATAGATATTCAAGACGGAAAAATTGTAAGAGTTGTTCAGGGCATTCCGGAATTGCATTGTTCGGAATACAGTAACGATCCCGTTGAAATGGCAATGATATGGCGGGCTGAAAACGCAAAAGCACTTCACGTTGTAGATTTCAACGCTGCCCATGAACATTCTCATGTAAATTTCGAGATCATCAGAAATATTTGTAAGTCGGTAATTATTCCTGTGGAAATGGGCGGCGGAATTCGAACGTATGAAGATGCAAAACGTGCATTCGAACTAGGCGTCTCAAGAATTGTTATTGGAACAATGGGATTGGAAAACCCGGACGAGTTCAGAAAAATTTTGGACGAGTTCGCACCGAATCGTGTTGTTGCAGCTATTGATGTTGTTAACGAGGAAGTTGTAACACGCGGACGAAGGGAATACACAGGAATTAATGCAGGCAACTATGCAAAAAGGTTGAAAGAACTCGGCGCAAAAAGATTTATCGTTACCGATGTATTAACCAACGGAATGTTAACCGGTCCCAACATCGAGCTATCTAAAAAAATTGCGGTCGTTACCGGGGCAAAAGTAACTCATTCCGGCGGTATTGGAAATTACAACGATTTAATTAAATTGCAGAAAGAAGCAAGCGATTACATCGATTCGGTTATAATAGGTCGCGCACTTTACGAAAATAAATTTCCCTGCCAAAAAATTTGGCGGGTTGCTGAAGCGGGAATCTTCGCATGAGAGGTTAAAATGGAAAATCAACCGGAAGTAATTATTAAAAGCAGTTTCTGGCAAAACCTTTTCAAAACTCCGACTGAAAAAGACAATCTCGAAGAAGTTCTCAAATCAATGCCACCATTCAAAAATTTGAAATCACACCATTTAAAATTGCTCATTAAAGCTATTCACAACCGGGTTTACACAACAAATGAACATATTTTTTTTCAAGGAGATCCGGGCATTGGTCTTTACATCATTATCGATGGTGAAGTACTAATTACGCGTGAAGAAGAAAACTACAATTTTGATCTGGCAATTTTGAAACGGGGAGATTTTTTTGGCGAGATTGCGCTTCTGGACGAAGAAAAAAGATCGGCTTCTGCAATTGCACTTAAAGAAACTCAAAGTGCAGTTATATTTAAGCCTGACCTGGATGAATTTGTAGAAAAATTTCCCAAAGAAGGAATAAATATTTTGCGCGGAATTTCCCAGATTGTAGCAACACGTTTAAGAAATTTGAACGAGGATTATTTTGCCCTTTACAACATAAACCGAAAAAAGTAAGGAGGCTGCTATGGATGGAATAAAAAAAATTTTGGTACCAATTGATTTCTCGGACTATTCAAAGAACGCATTGAAGTATGCAACTCAGTTTGCAAAACATTTCGGCGCGAAAATGTATTTAATATATGTTGTTGAACCGGTTATTTATCCTGCTGATTTCAGCATGGGACAGGTCGCTATTCCTGCAACCGATATTGATCTAAGTAAACGAGCCGAAGAGGAATTGAATAACCTGGCAAAAACTTCCATCGATCCAGCGCTGTATGTTGAGTGTATCATCAAAACCGGAAAACCCTTTGTGGAGATCAACGACACTGCAACCGAGAAAGATATTGATTTAATTATCATTGCAACACACGGGCACACCGGTGTCGAACATCTCTTATTCGGCAGCACTGCAGAAAAAGTTGTTCGTAAAGCTCCATGCCCTGTTCTAACACTGCGTGAACCAATTAAAGGTTTTCAATTCGGTGCTAAGCAATAGCAATTTGTTCCGATGAAAATTGTGAACGATGATTCGCTGAAAAAAATTCTTTCGGATAAAATTTCCGGAAGCGGTGAACTTCTGCGTAAGTTGAATAATTACTTTTCTAAGAAACAAAAAAATGTTCAGTACATTCAAGGAATTATTCCTGAATTAAAAAAACATTTTTGCTCTTTTGAAAACATTCAGAAGTACTTATCAGAACTGGGCAGAACAATCCGTGCCGGAAACTTAACGTCTAAATTCTTTACAAAATCTGTGGACTATACAAAAACGAACGATAAATTTTTTTTTAATGCCCTCCCTTATTTCAAACGAAGTAAAATTGTTCTAACTATTTCCAATAGCCGGACAGTCTTTGCACTTCTTAAAAGAATCCAAAAAGAGAAAAGAAATTTGGAAGTGGTAGTTTGCGAATCAAGGCCGAAACTGGAAGGAAGAATTATGGCATCGGCATTAGCTAAGGCGGGAATTAAAGTCCAATTGATCACAGAATCTATGATGGCAGAATATGCCCAAAAATCGGATGCTGTTGTAATCGGTGCAGATATTATTCTAAAAAATGGAGACGCTGTAAATAAAGCAGGTAGTAAAACATTGGCAATTCTTTGCAGCGAATTCGAGAAACCTTTTTATGTAGTTGCCGATAAATTGAAGTTCAGCACAAAAAGCAAATTCAAACAAAAGGACGAAGACTCAAAAGAAATTTGGAGTGGTGCACCAAAAAGAATTTTAATAAAAAATCACTACTTCGAGATCATTCCAAGATCTTACATCACAAAAATATTTAGCGACAAAGAAGCTTAGCCGTTTCAGAATATTTTATTGCTTGCAATAAAATTTATTTACCGGATTCCACAGCATCAAGTTGCTGGATTGAGCTGACTGCTAACTTTCCTATTTCTGTGTTTGGATACCGTTTTGATAAGTCTTGCCATGCCGCTCTTGCTTTTTTGCTATCCCCTTTCGCTTGAGCTATTGCACCGGTGTTATAAAGAGCAAAAATATTGTTCCTATTAATCTTCAATACTGTGTTTGTATAATTCTCTGCTTTTACCAGATCACCTTTATTGAAATAGACGTAAGTAAGTTGCAGAAGAACATCAATTCTTTTGGGATCAATGCCGAGAATTTGTTCATAGTACTTTATAGCATCATCACTTTTGTGAGACATGGTGAGCATATCGGCATATTCGCGTACTTTGGAAGTGTCTTTAGGATTTTTTTCCACTGCCGCTTTAAGCGCATTAAGTTTATTAATTGCTTCCTGCATTACATTTGATTTAGAAGGTTCGTCGCCGGTCTTAAGTTTACTATGCACTTCATCATTCGGCATTTGCTGGTTCGGATTCAGATTAACTGCGGCAGATTTTTTCGCATCGTTGGAAAAGAATAGTATTGCTGCAATAAAAATCACAAACACACTCAAATAGATATAGATCGGTTTAATTTTCATAAACTCCTCAAAATTATAAACATGTTATGGTGAACGATTCACAAAATTTGATTGTAAAAATAAGTTTTTTTGTAAAGCAAAAAAATTTTTATTTTGACTTGCAATTCTACCTCAATTCCAATATAGGGCACATCAACGTAAGGATTTCATGATAATGAGTTCAATTTTTTTCTTGTAAATGGAAAATTCTGGAAAATTATTTCGTTGTCTTATGACACGGCTCGATTATAGGTAGTCGTCACTGAAAAAGTATGTTATTTGGAATAATGACGAATGATTCTTCTCTCAGTGTTTGATTGGAGAGCAAATATTTTTTCATTAACCGATTTTTCAACCATTTCAAAATTGGCAAT
>CAZQQC010000112.1:0-9622 GCA_964595365.1 uncultured Melioribacter sp. | reverse complement strand
CTATAAAGCTTTGATTATTTAATTTTTCTGGAGACAAGTAAAGGATTTTAAGTTTGCCTACTCTGAAATTTTCCAGAACCTTTTCAGTATCACGATAGTCCAATGTGCTGTTGATGTAGGCGGCAACGGGCTGTTGAGCATTGATAGAATCAACTTGATCTTTCATCAATGCAATTAATGGTGAAATCACTATCCCGAAAGTTTGGGATGCTAAAGAAGGGATTTGATAGCAAACGGATTTTCCACCGCCGGTTGGCAAAATTGCAAGAACATTTTGACCTTCAATTATAGAATTGATAATTTCTTCTTGCGAAGGACGGAATTCCGTATAACCAAAAAATTTATTGAGTATTTCTTTTGGACTAATCGCCATTAGTTTGTTTGTAACTGAAACCGTAAAATTTTTTCCCACTTCAAAATAGGAATAGTTCGTTAAACATGCTTAAGATCGGACACATCTCAAAAAATTTCGACAACATTGCAGCACTTCAAAATGTGAGTTTGGAAATTCAACGGGGGGATTCTTTGGACTTCCAGGATCAAACTGCGCCGGCAAATCAGCATCGATGAATATTTTCATCGGATACATTTCGTCTAACAGCGGCAAAGTTGTTTGAGACGATCACACCGTAAGCATGGGCAACATTCTGGTGAAAAAGAAAGTCGGTCATATCCAGCAAGATACTTCATCTTTCTTGGGATTCTGCGTGCACCAAAATTTGAACATAATCGGGAAACTTTATGGAATCACTCCTCTGCACTGGAAGAAAAGATTAAAGACGTTCTCGATCTGGTTCAGCTTTACGATAGAAAAAAAGACGCTGTCAAAGAGTTTTCAACACGTATGATAATTCTCACATAAGTCTCGTCAATTATTAGATTTAGTAAAAAGAAGAATGCTACCTTTAAATTTTTAATCTTTTGAGAATCTTTGCCTGGTATGAATCTTGTCTTTCAAGGATTCTAAATTTCAATTTGAGTATTTTTGAGACGACAATTTTAAATAAATACGAAAGATAAAATGGCAGAAGAAAAACTTAAGCTGGAAGATTTACTCGGTGGCGTTCAAAGAGCCGAAGAACTGGAGAGAATTGAATATGTTGCAATAATAGGCGCCGGTGTGATGGGGCAAGGCATTGCCCAAACGATTGCTGCCGCTGGCATTGATGTACTGTTAATTGAACGCGACCAGGAACAGATTGACAAAGCAACTGAAAGTCTTAAAGCTTCGATGGAGCGGGAAATTTCCCGCTGGGCTATGACGCAAAGTGAAATGAAGTCCATCCTGACCAGAATAAAATGGACGGTAGATAAAAGTGAAATTCCCGAATGTGATTTGTTGATTGAAGCAGTTGATGAAAATTACGATCTGAAGAAAAAAATATTTAAGGAACTCGACGGAATCGCTAAACCGGAAACAATTTTTATATCAAATACTTCCACTTTGAGTCTAACGAAAATCGCGGAAGTAACAAAACGGAAAGACAAAATTATCGGCATGCACTTCTTGAATCCGGTTCCTAAAGTTCCTTTGGTTGAATTAGTGCGTGCACTCGAAACCTCTGATAAAACCGTTGAAATGATTAAAAAATTCGCCGCTAAAATCGGGAAGACTGCGGTTGAGGTTTATGAATATCCCGGGTTCGTTACAACGCGGGCCATTGTTCCGCTGCTGAATGAAGCGATGCACATTCTTCTTGAAGAAATTGCAAGCGCAAAAGATATCGATACTGCGATGAGACTCGGTTACAATTTTAATACCGGTCCGCTCGAAATGGCGGATGCAATGGGATTGGACGAAGTACTTGCCTGGATGGAAACTTTGTGGTCAACGCTCGGTGAAGCTCGTTACAGACCGTGTCCTATTCTTCGCAAACTCGTTCGCGAAAGAAAGCTTGGTAAAAAAACTGGCGAAGGATTTTTTAAATATGATGCGGACGGAAAAAGAATTAACTAAAAGAGGAATGAATGAAAGTTTTAGTACTTAATTGCGGAAGCTCATCAATCAAATATCAGTTTATAGATACCGAGTCGAAAATCGCTCTTGCAAAAGGGATGGTTGAACGCATTGGTATGTCGAGTGCTGTGCTAACTCACACACCGCACGATCGTGAGAAAATTAGAATTGTCGGTGAGATTCTGGATCATTCGATTGCAATCGAATATGTGATTGCAGTTCTACTTTCACCAAATCACGGAGTAATAAAAGATAAAAAAGAAATTCAAGCGGTCGGCCATCGGGTAGTTCACGGAGGAGAAACTTTTTCCGGTTCGGTATTAATCACCGATCAAATGATGAAAGCGCTCAAAGATAACATAGAGCTGGCACCACTCCACAATCCACCTAACATTAAAGGTATACAGGCAACAAAAGATCATTTGCCTAATACGCCGCAGGTCGGTGTGTTCGATACGGCGTTTCATGTTAAGATGCCGCCACGTGCATATTTGTACGGCATTCCGTACGAGCTTTATAAGAAATATAAAATTCGTCGTTACGGATTTCACGGAACATCTCATCGTTACGTTTCCGAAAGAGCAGCACAATTTTTGGGAAAGCCGCTCGATCAGTTGAAGATTATTACCGCACACCTTGGCAACGGCTGCTCAATGGCTGCAGTTGATTGCGGCAAATCCGTTGATACAACAATGGGATTCACGCCGCTTGAAGGATTGATTATGGGAACAAGAAGCGGCGATATAGACCCTTCGGTTATTCTTTACATCATGGCAAAGGAAGAACTGTCCCTCTCGGAAGCAAATACACTTCTCAATAAACACAGCGGCTTGATCGGCATCAGCGGCGAAAGTAGCGACATGCGCGAAATTGAAGAAGCCGTTGGCGAAGGGAACAAAAAAGCAAAATATGCTTTCGATGTTTTTACTTACCGGATCAAAAAATATGTCGGCGCATATACTGCTGCAATGGGCGGACTCGATGCGCTTGTTTTCACCGGAGGTATCGGAGAAAATTCCATTATGGTTCGTCACGATGTCTGTTCGAACATGGATTTTCTCGGAATCAATTTTGATGACGAAGCTAACAAAAATGTACACGGTGAATGCGTAATTTCATCCGGGCAATCAAAAGTAAAAGTGCTGAGAATTCCAACCAACGAAGAACTTGTTATAGCTTTGGACACGGAAGAGATTGTAAAAGAACAACTCATGGTTCATACAGCAGCAAGCTCAAACTGATTTACTCCAAATAATTTTTTGACGATGCCGGAATTTATCCGGCATCTTTATTTTAAAAGCATTGGGTAAAAAATCTTAAATTGTAGACAGAAAAAATAGAGCTACAAAATGGATTACAAAATAAAAGGTAGAACTGCTTTAGTAACGGCTTCCAGCAAAGGAATTGGACGAGCGACAGCTGAATTATTTCTTCAAGAAGAATGTAACGTTGCAATCTGTTCTCCAAGCGAAGCTAATCTCCTAACAGCTGCGGAAGAAATGAAAAAAAAATTCGGCAGCAGTCCCATCTGGACTGTCTGCGATATCGATATACCGGATGACATTGAAAAAACAGTAAAGTTTGTAAATCAAAAATTTGGTACGATTGATATTCTTGTGAATAATTGCGGCGGACCAATACCCGGTTATTTCGAAATGCTGAGCGACAAAAATTGGGAAGCAGCGTTCGAGCAAGTCTTAATGAGCGTAATTCGTTTTACCCGACTGGTTTTACCCGGCATGAAAACGAATAACTGGGGAAGAATAATTAATATTACATCGCTTGCCGTTAAACAGCCGGTCGATAATTTAATCTTATCGAACTCGCTGAGAAGCGCAGTAACTGCTTTTGCAAAAACTTTGAGCAACCAGGTCGGTAAACATAATATTACAATTAACAACGTTGCACCAGGTTATACTCTAACATCACGTATTAATGAACTCGCCGAAGTTCGTGCAAAGCAGGAAGGAACAACAAAAGAGAATATGTTGAAATCAATGTCCGAAGAAGTCCCTATGAAAAGATTGGCTTTGCCGGAAGAAGTTGCATCTCTTGTTGTTTATCTCGCGTCACAGCAAGCGGGATACATCACAGGCTCAACAATTGGCGTTGATGGAGGAGTTGTGAGAGCAACTTACTAAAAAAATGTAAGTGAAGAGCATAGAATAGAAAATGTGAATCGGTATCTGAACCCGACATTCAATGTTCTACATTCATAAAATTTTCCTCAAAACAGAGGACACAATGAAAAAAGAAATAGAAATAGTTGTGCAGCCGGAATTTGTTAATGATTACGGACATCAAAAAAAACTTGCCGCACAAAAATTAAAACTCAATGTTGAAGAAATAACTGCAGTGCAAACTATCCGCCGATCGATCGATGCACGAAGCAAAAATCCTGTTTACCGTACTAAAGTAAATGTTTACGTTAACGAAAAACCACCGGATTTATTCTTACCGATTCATTTTCAACCGGTCAAAGGAAATAAAAAAGTAATTATAGTAGGAATGGGTCCTGCCGGAATGTTTGCTGCCCTACGGTTAATTGAACTTGGCATCAAACCGATCATATTAGAACGGGGTAAAGATGTTCAAGCGCGCCGCAGAGATTTGCGATTGATCCAGCAGTTTGGAAAAGTAAATCCCGATTCAAACTATTGCTTTGGCGAAGGCGGCGCCGGTACATACAGCGACGGAAAACTTTACACGCGTGCGACTAAAAGGGGCAATGTCAATCGCGTCCTAAATATTTTCGTTCAACACGGCGCACAAAAAGAAATTATGATCGATGCTCATCCGCACATCGGGTCTAACCGGCTACCAAAAGTAGTCAGCTCGATACGCGAAACCATCTTGAGATGCGGCGGAGAAATTCATTTCGGCTCGCGTGTTACCGATTTAATTCTTGAGCCTCAACGCATCAAAGGTGCAATCGTTAACGATAATAAAGAATTCACCGGTGATGCAGTTATTCTTGCAACCGGACATTCAGCACGGGACATTTTTTATATGCTTCACGAACACAAAATTAGAGTTGAGACCAAACCGTTTGCGATGGGGGTGCGA
Source organism: uncultured Melioribacter sp. (assembly GCA_964595365.1). GTDB lineage: Bacteria > Bacteroidota > Ignavibacteria > Ignavibacteriales > Melioribacteraceae > Fen-1258. Next base: position 4,599 of record CAZQQC010000112.1, on the reverse strand, counting down.
ATCGAGCATCCACAAAAATTAATTGACGAAATTCAGTATCACTCTCAGAAACGTAATCCTAACTTACCAGCATCGGGTTACAACCTTGCTTGTCAGGTTGATGAGAAGGGCGTTTATTCATTCTGTATGTGCCCGGGTGGAATAATAATTCCAGCGGCAACCGCTGACGGGGAACTCGTTTTGAACGGTATGAGTGTTTCCAGGCGGGATTCTCCATTTGCAAATTCAGGTCTTGTTGTTACTGTTGATGAAAAAGATTGGAATCGTTTTAAAACATTCGGAATTTTTGCCGGATTGGAATATCAGAAAGAGGTGGAGCGTATTGCTTTTGAAACCGGAGGCAAGAATCAAATTGCACCTGCTCAGCGCGTTACAGATTTTGTTAATAAAAAATTTTCTCAATCGCTTCCCGAAACATCATACATACCTGGAATAATTAGTTCGCCGCTATACGAGATCCTTCCCAAAAACATTGTTGAAGGTCTCGGAAAAAGCTTAAAGGTGTTCGATAAAAAAATGAAAGGATATTTGTCCGAAGATGCTCAGATACTTGCGGCTGAAACGAGAACTAGTTCACCAATCAGAATTCCGCGTCGCAGTGAAACGCTCATGCACATTGAAGTCGAAGGATTATTTCCATGCGGCGAAGGCGCCGGTTATGCCGGCGGAATTGTTTCTGCTGCCATTGACGGTGAACGGTGTGCCGAATCAATTTCAAAATATTTAATTATTAGTTGACTTAGCAACTGACCGAAGTTACACGAATGTTATAAACAGAAGTGGAATATGGGTTAATTACTTTACCCGCTGCTATTGTTAAACTATCGATTAGAATCTTAGAGAACGTCTTCTATCCAAAATATTAATTGAACATTTTGTCAATTAAGTTTAACTTTTGCCTGTCAATTTTAAGCATTGATAAATATCCAAATAATATCCCGAGGGCTGACCAACGAAATAATTTTACTCTTTTAGTTCACACTTAAAAAGCTATATTTGATCGACATCTTTACAAAGAATTAATCCATTAAATTTATTTGAGGCACAAATGCGAACACTGAAAATATTGACAGCAGTAATTCTTATTGCATTTCAAATCAAGGCTCAATCAATCGGGCAGTGGAGAATTTATTCCGACTTAAAAGATGTTAAAGCGGTGGTTTCCGTTGATAATAATGTTTGGGCAGCAACGGACGGTGGAGTATTTAAATTTAACCTTACGGATAGTTCTTACACAATTTATAATAAAGCAGACGGACTGAACAGCCAGGCATTAAGCGCAATAGGCGTGGATATATCAAACAAAATTTGGGTGGGATCGAAAGAAGGTTTTATCAACATCATCGATCCATCCGATAATTCAATAGCGAAAATAATCGACATTAATGCTTCGGATAAGACACAGAAGCAGATCAACGATATTTTTGTTAGAGGCGACACGGCATTCGTATCGTTTGATTTTGGATTATCGATCATCAGTACAAAAACATTTTCATTTTACGATTCATTTCGAAAACTTGGTTCTTTCCCAACTCAATCGAAAGTGATTAGAGCATACAAATCATCGCTGATTTATGCTATTACCGATGACGGTGTTGCAATTCAAAAACCGGGCACAATAAACTTATCTGCGCCGGAATCATGGGACAATTACTCATTCGGAAGCCAAATATACGCTCAATCGGCATCCCGAATTATCGAATTCAATGGACAAATTCTGCTGGCAACATCAAACGGTGTTCATACTTTCACGAACAATTTGTGGCAGCCGTTTATTTTACAGGGAGTAAAAATCAATGATATGACCGTCTCCGGCAATGTTCTCTATTTGATTTCCGGCAACACTCTCTATCAATATACTAACGGAACGTTAACCAATCTGTATACATCTTCCGGTGCAAGTTTCCGTTCGGTAAACGTTTTATCGTCGCAGGCAATATACATTTCTTCATCAGAAGGTATAATCGAAAGGAAAAATGGGAAAGTACAAACAATTTATCCAAATGGACCATCATCCAATTCATTTGTCAATCTTTCTGTTGACCTTACGGGACAATTATGGGTTGCGACCGGCAAAGACGTAACTGGGGTTGGCTTTTTTAAGTTTGACGGATCAAATTGGAAAACTTATGACATGAAAGGATACCCGCAGCTTCCATCGAATTCTTATTATAATATTTTTGCTGCGCCGGATTCTGCAGTGTATCTAAGCAACTGGGGAAAAGGACTGACAATTTTCAAAAACAATTCCTTCACAATTTACAACAAGAGTAACAGCGGGTTAGTTGGAATTCCCAGCGATACAAATTTTGTGGTTATCACAGATGTAAAAACAGATTCCAAGGGAAACGTTTGGATGGTCAATCTTCAATCGGCAGCAAGAAAACAATTAAGCTTGCTAACAAAACAGAACAAATGGTATCACTATTCATTTACGAATCCTCTATTAACAACTTCCGACCTTCTCGATAAATTGGTAATTGATCGGAACGACACAAAGTGGTTCAGCGTAATGATAGGAAAACGGGGAGTATACTATTTCAACGAGAATAAAACGTTTGATAATCTAAACGACGACACTCAAGGATATATAAGCAAAAACGACGGATTGATAAGCGACATAATTTCGAGCCTTGCAATTGATCAAAAAGGATATTTGTGGATCGGAACAAATATTGGCGTAAATGTAATTACCGATCTCAATAATCCAATAAAAAGCTTGACGAGCAGCCTGGCTATTGCATTGAGAAATCAAAATGTTACGAGCATTGCAGTTGACCCGCTCGATCAAAAATGGATAGGCACAGATCAAGGAGTTTTTGTTTTGTCATCCGACGGAGTTCAGCTTGTCAATCAATACAATTCTACTAACAGCCCGCTGCCGAGCGATCAGATAAAAAGTATTGCATTCGACCCTAAGAACGGAAAGGTTTATATCGGCACGGATTTCGGTCTTGCAGAGTTTACAACATCATCAATTCAACCTGTAGAAAGTTTCAACAAGTTATTCCTTTACCCTAACCCCCTGCTGCTTAAAGACGGTGAAGCAAATTTTTTAACAATTGATGGGCTGATAAGAAATAGCAACATCAAGATATTAAGCATCAGCGGTAATTTAATCCGCGATTTCAAATCGACAGGAGGCAAGGTGACTTTTTGGGACGGCAGGGATACGAACGGTAATCTTGTACCATCCGGTGTTTACATTATAGTTGCAAACGACGATGAAGCAAATAATGTAACAATTTCCAAAGTCGCCGTTATTCGAAAATAGATTTAATAAATCTTGCAGCTTGAAGCTTGGTACTTCCCCGCTAATACAGACTGCTTGCAGTTAAAAAATGATCGACATAAAAAATTTATCTGTCCAGTTCACCGGAGAAAATCTTTTTGAGGGCGTCAACCTAAAAATTGATAAGCACGATAAAACGGCACTCGTTGGTTCAAATGGAAGTGGAAAGTCAACATTCTTTAAACTACTATACGGCTTAGAATTACCCGAACAGGGTGAAATTAAAAGACGAAAGGGCATTCGTCTCGGATACCTTCCCCAAGATTCAATTTCATTCAGAGGATTTTCTCTAATAGATGAATTGAAATTTTCACTTCCGGATATAAAAACTCTAGACCTACGCGAGAAAGAAATTGTTGACGGATTGAATAATGATTTAATCGGGGAGTACAATCGAAACGAACTGCTGGAAGAATTGGGAGAACTTCATCACAAAAAGGAAGAAATTGATTTTTATTCTGCCAATTCAAGAATTGAAAAAGTCTTGATGGGACTCGGTTTCAATGAAAAAGATTTTTCCCGAAGGACCGAAGAATTTTCCGGCGGATGGCAGATGCGGATCCAACTCGCCAAAATTCTTCTTGCCGATAACGATTTGATTCTTTTGGATGAACCGACAAACCATCTAGACATCGACACTTTAACATGGCTGGAAGAATTTCTGCAAAACTATAAAGGCGGATTGCTGATCGTTTCGCACGATAGACATTTCGTCAATAAGGTTACGACAAAGACACTGGAAATTTTTGACCGGCAAATTAATTTTTTCTCCGGTAACTATGACGCATATCTAAAATTCAAAGACGAACGGGACGAACGTCTAAAAATTCTTCAAAAAAACCGCGAGAAGAAAATCCGTGAAACCGAAAAATTTATAGAACGGTTCCGTTACAAAGCGACCAAAGCAAAACAAGTTCAGAGTAGAATCAAACAGTTAGAAAAGTTAGACACCGTAATTATTTCGGAAGAAGAAAAGAAAATTGATCTCAGATTTCCCGAACCTCCTCAAAGCGGCATTGTACCAGTTGAACTAATTAACATCACAAAGTCTTACAGCAGCCTAAATGTGCTATCCAATGTAAACATACAAATAGTACGCGGCGATAAGATTGCAATCGTAGGGCCAAACGGTGCGGGTAAAACCACATTAGCAAAAATAATCGGCAACAAACTTTCACCTACAAACGGTAAAGTTAAGTACGGTTACAACACAATGGTTTCTTATTACGAACAGGAAGTTGCCAATTCGCTAGATCCGGATAAAGATCTAATCGACACATTAGACGATGCCAGCAATGATTTAACGC
>CAZQQC010000111.1:0-9798 GCA_964595365.1 uncultured Melioribacter sp. | reverse complement strand
GAATGGGCCTCTCTGAACTGAAAGTTCAGTATCTTCACAGCTAGACGAACGCGCTTAATTAATATTGTATTAAAATAATTTCTATAAATATCATTAACAATAATATGGATCAGTACAACCCACTTGACATGTATATTCACCACATAATGTAGCTCCGCAAGAGTATTGTGGGGCACACGACTGTGGGCCACATGAAAATGCTAGCCCTGTTGCATTTCCTGAGCCAGCACAACCTGACTGATTACAGGTATTTAATCCTGGACCATCAGTTACTGTCACTTTCATATTCCCTAAAACAGTGCCTATGTTTTGGGATGACTGCACAGTTTCAAACGACTCTACCTTGATCTCATCAAGGTTTAATTTGAGCTTTTTCATTTTAGCTCTCCTTTTGTTTTGTTAATAATATGTTTTATTAGTTAGTATTACATATTATTTGTCGGTGGCGGTCGCCGGGTTATCCGGTATCTTCCCCGCTAAGGCAGGGATGTTTTAATTAAACTATCGCGCTATTCTTCTCGCTAGAGTCCGTCGAAGTCCGACGGCTTCCGGAAGATTTTTAGTAGCGCGTCTCCGGATCGAACGGAGCTCTTTCAGCAGAGGGCTGATTATCCTAACCACTAGACGAACGCGCTGATTTTATCTCTTATTTTGATTATTCCACTTTTATGAAGAACATTTAACTGTGCATTTACTTTTTCTTTAAGGTGATTAATATTCTTTAATAACATGTTCACTCATGCTTCCAATTTATTTATCCTTTTGCCCCAACGCAAGCATCGGGGAAATCTTTCGATTAGATATCAACTAAAAGTAATTTGTATCCGTACTGAATTGTATCAATTAAATGTTTATAAACCGATCCACTGCCTCGCCTTGAAACAATTATAACCGGTTGACTGCCGCAGCATTTCTGCTCATTCGTTGCAAAGAATTATCATTAGTTAACTTCTGTTCTTTCATTACTTTTTGCCCAATTTTTGATAAATTAAAGGTGAAAAAACATGCCCAAAATTCTTTGACAACAATAAGAGGGCATCAAAACAATCTGTGGATTTTCTTTTGGAGAGTATGCGCTTATCCAGTATAAAATTTTTTGCCATATTAATACTTGTTCTGCTACCGCAGATTTCGAGAGCCCAACAGAGAATTGATGTACAAGCGTTCAAGACCTCTGCATTAAATCATATGCAAAACGGTCGTTACGGCGAAGCTATAGATCAATTAAATAAATATATCACGGCCAATCCGCAGGAATCGGAGGGATATAATCTTCGCGCAACGTGTTTCGAAAAACGCCAGCAGTACCAGTACGCAGTTCTAGATTATCGAAGAGCAATTGCTCTTGAAACACAAAACGCCGGCAAGCGTTCCGAGTATGAAGCTAATCTCAAACGGGTTCAGGAAGTTTGGTACGCTCAACTTCAAAAGAAAATTGAAGGACACTTACGCGAGATAGCAATCAATCCCGACAATCCATTTAACTATCTCGAAATCGGGAAATCGTACCGCTGGATGGAGATCTGGGATAAAGCAGAACAATGGTACGACGAATACTTGAAACGCGACGACAACGCGTCGCCGGATGAAATAATCCGTTACACCGAAATTTTATCGCACACAGGAAGTATTGTAAAAGGTGAACGCATTTTGAAAAAATACGTTGAGCGCTATCCGCAGGATTGGCGTTTGTGGAGCCGGTACGGATATTTTACAATGTGGCTTTCAAAGTGGGCAATTGCAAAGAAAGCATTTGAAACCGCTCTCGGATTCAAACCGTTTTTCAAAGAAGCGCAGGACGGGTTAGACATTGTAAACCGCGAAGCTTATGTTAATCAGCAAAGCCCGCGTTCTTTTGAAAGAGAATATCCTATCGATCGTTACTACAGACTTTTGAAAAGAAACCCAAAAGATATTGAAACGCGTTACATGCTGGTTGATTCTCTCATAGCGGTAAATAGAATCGAGGAAGCTTACCAGCAACTACAGGTTATAGCGGAGACAAACAGCGCGGACCAGCGTTATAAAGATAAATTTCAGTTTGTGAAAGATGCACGGGAAAAAACTTACCTCGCACAAATTGATTCTGCTAAAGTTAAATTATCGAAAGATGAATATGATAAGGATGCTCTTAAAACCATTGCACAATATTACGAATACATGCAGTACTACGATAGCTCGCAAACCGCTTTGGATAAATATTTCGATAAGTACCCCGATGAAAAAGACCCTGCGTTAAGATACCGGTATGCAAGGGTAGCTGCCTGGAATCGTGAGTTCGATAAAGCTATAGACATTACAGATCAATTATTGAAAGACGATCCTAACAAACTCGATTACCAGCTTTTCCGCGCTCAGGTTTCTGTTTGGACTAACCGCGATATCGATTTGGCGAAGCAATACCTCGATAACGTTCTTGCTGCAACGCCTAAAAACATTGAAGCATTAGTTGCTATGGGTTCTCTAATATTGCTCAAAAGCGATTTTGAAAAAGCGCAAGAATACGCCAATAAAGCAAAAGAGCTTAAACCCAACAATGATGATGTAATAAAGTTGCAGTCGAATATCGACTGGCAAAAGATGCGCGCCGAAGAAGAAAAACTTTATGCCATTCTTGAACTCGGAAGACAAAGAGTGATTGCCGAAGACTGCCTTGGTGCTCTGCAGTTCTACGAAGAGTATTTATCTAAAGCCGAACCAAATGTTCTAATTCAAAAAGAATATGGAGACGTTCTTTTTTGCGCAAAGCAATATCAAAAAGCTCTCGACACTTATAACCAGGTATTAGAACAGGGTTACAGCTACGATGCTGCTATGCAAAAAGCAAAATTATATTATGCTATGGGCGATTCGTTGAACGCCTTAAAAGAATTTAAAGACCTCACAAAGCGCGACTCAACTAATTTTGATGCGCGCCTTTACCTTGCAGATACTTACGCGAAACTTGGCGAGAACGACAGTGCAAGAACTATTTACGATAATCTGCAGGAAACATGGAAACTGGATTCAACCCAAACAAAAATGGTGAAGTTAAGAAAAGGATGGCTCCCGATTACCGGCTTGGCAGCACTCCTGGAAACGTTTCCAAATTATGTAGGTCTATCTCCTTTCGGTTCGTACTATGCAGATAATCTGAGTTTCAGAATTTCAACACTTGGCGCAAGGTTAGAGCTCGGCTTAACTTCGTATCTTTCTTTAGGAGTAACATTTAGTAAGACATGGTTGCGCGCAGATTCGGCAGCGTTAGACCAGAATATTATAAACCAGATAGGTTTCTTTTCGGGGGTAAGGCGGTTTACAACTTTTAAATGGCATTTATTCGCACGCCCTACAAAAGATTTGACGATGGGGATCGGACTTGGTTCAAGTAATTCCGACGGATTATTTTCGCGCGACGAAAAAGATATTTTCGTTCGTTACGAAAAAGTTGATACGATTTCCGTTAATCTCATTTATCAACTCTCCGATGCTTCAATACTTCTCTACTCCTCTTACCTTCTCGATATTCGTAACTACGCACAATTCTACCGGGCGGAAGGATACTACCAGCACAAAGACGGTCTGCGGTTCAGCGGGTACTTCAATTACATTTCGGTCGATGATGGAAACGAAGGCAACACTTTCGCTATAAGGCTGGGAAGATATTTTGCGAAGAATCTTCAGATGGGTTACGAATACGCATACAATAATTATAGATTCAAGTCACCTTACTATTATTCGCCCAGAAATTTTGAATCGCACAGTATCTGGCTTGATGAATATCTGGAGAAAAAAGACCCGCTGCGTCTTACACTGGGGGGCAAACTCGGTATAATTCCCAGAAACACTTTGATAGTTATGGAAGGAAATGTCAGTCTATCTTACAAACCGACCAAGAGTTTGTCGATAACAGGTAAGATAAGTATTGGTAGTACATCGCGAGACGACCAGAGTTACCGCTATTTCTCCGGGCAACTTAGCGTTTACTGGTCGATATTGTAATTGTGTTATTAAAAAGAGCTTGCCAAAAAAAAATCCTTTCTTATTTTTGCCGGTAATATCAGAAGAAAGGATCTACGATGAAAAGCGTTTTCACTTTCACATTTTTATTTTGCTTTTATCTTGCTCATGCACAGAAAATTAATTTTTACGGCGAAGCAAAAGAAGGTGGTATCATAATAGGAATTGGAAAAAATATTTCCAGAGTAGTGTTTAATAATCAGAAACTGCTTTTTGATAAAACCGGCATGTTCATTTTCGGATTTGACCGGGATGCCAAAGGGAAACAAACATTGAAAATTATTTTCAATAACAAAAAGACCGAGACATTCACGTACACGCCTGAAAAACGGGAATATGAAATTCAACGGTTACAAGTTGCCCGCAAATTTGTAATTCCTCCTAAAGGCGAATTGAACCGGATTAAAGAAGAAACTGCCGCGGTGAAATCTGCACGAGCCAAAATAGGAAAACTTAGAGATGCAATGTATTCGGCTGGATTTGTTTACCCGCTTGACAGCGTTAAGATTACCGGAGTATTCGGCAATCAAAGAATTCTCAACGGAAGGAAAGCAAACATTCACAACGGATTGGATTTTTCTGCCGGGCAAGGAGATTCGATCCGTGCAATTTCTGACGGCATAGTTAGTATTGCAGGCAATAATTTTTTCTACAACGGAAATTTTGTTCTGCTCGACCACGGTCAGGGCTTAAGCAGCGTTTACCTTCACATGAGCAAATTGCTTGTTGAGACCGGACAAAAAGTTAGGAAAGGTGAAATTATAGGACTGGTAGGAAGTTCCGGGCGTTCAACAGGTCCGCATTTGCATCTCGGGGTGCAATGGTACAAAAAAAGAATAGACCCGATGAGTTTGTTTGAAATGAAGTTTTAAACGTTTCCGGCAGATGCGTGTTTTTCCAGCCCAAGAAAAAAATTCTATGTGAATAACTTGCCTTACGCAAGGTTTGGTCCAGGATGAAAAAAATAATTGTAAAACAGGTACTTTTTCTAAAACGGAAAAAATTTATTTGTCAAGCTCAAACCTTGCGTAACATCAGTGAATAATTCTTCCAGACCGTCTATCACAACTGCGCCGCTGCTTTCAAGCTTCTTTTTGCTCTGATGACCGTTGGTTATAAGAACACAATCGGCACCTATTCCGCTTGCGACTTCGTAATCGTGCAATGTATCGCCGATCAAAAGGGTTTCTCCTTTTCCATTACCAAGACGATTCATTAAATCTTTTCCAAGGTGAAGTTTACCTGCAGCATAAATATTATCCAGCCCTACCAGATGAGAAAAATATTTGGTCAGACCGAAATGTTCCACCATTTCTTCGAGCGTGCGCTGGGTATATGCGGAAAGAATTGACTGACCGATTCCAAGTTGATCGATCTTTTTTATCACATTAACAATACCGTTGTGCAAACCGCATTCGAACTTGCGCCGCTCATATTCATCCATCCATTGTTTGCCAACAACTTCAAACGATTCTTTCGAAAAATCGAATCCGAGTTCCGCATAATAATTGCGCACTGGAATTGTGAAAACATTTTTATATTCATCGAGCGTTACCGTTTTTAGTGCCCGTGGTTCCAGGAGTTCATTTATCAGTTCGACGCAAAGGTCGACATCGTTAAAGATGGTTCCGTTCCAATCCCAGATTATGTGTTTGTATTTTTCAATCATTGCAACGGCAAATTTATAACAAAGCACCGCAAATCTAAAACAAAATTTAATTGCTTCCCTTCCACTCAATTCCTAATTTAACTTAAAGATCAAACTCCATTACGTAAAGTGAATTTAATTCAACATGACAATGCCTTACAATTCATTTTCACACCATACAATCAACCAATCTAGTAACAATGCGACGGCTGTTATGAAAACAGAGAACAAAATTTCAGGAAGCTATCTTTTCATTACAAGTTTTATTGCTGCGCTGGGAGGATTTTTATTCGGTTTCGACACCGCAGTCATTTCCGGAACTATTCCGTTCATCACCAAATATTTTCAATTGTCGAACACAATGTTGGGATGGGCGGTAAGTTCGGCGCTTGCCGGGTGTCTTGTAGGATCTATTTCTGCCGGCAAACCGGGAGACATTTTCGGCAGAAGATCGATGCTAAAAGTTCTGGCTGTAATGTTTTTTGTTTCCGCAATCGGAACAGGTTTTGCCACGAGCTTAACTGTTTTTGTCGTTGCAAGATTTATAGGCGGACTTGCAATCGGCGGCGCTTCGGTTCTGGCACCGATGTACATCTCCGAAATTTCGCCCGCTCATTTACGCGGCAGACTGGTTGCAACAAGTCAGCTTGCAATTGTCAGCGGAATTCTGGTTGCATTCTTTTCAAATTATTTGTTGATGGGAACCGGTGAATCGAACTGGCGTTACATGTTTCTGGCAGGCGCCGTTCCATCGGCAATATTTTTTGTACTGCTGTTTTTTGTAAGCCAAAGCCCGCGATGGCTTGTTATGGTAGGAAAAATTAATGAAGCAAAAGAGGTTATAGAAAAAGTAAATGCCGCCGGAGATGTTGACAGGATAATGAATGAGATTGTAGAATCGATCACAAAAGAATCTTCCGGGCGGAATGTACCTATATTTCAAAAACCATATTTAAGATTGGTGATGATTGGTATTGCAGTCGGGATGTTCAATCAATTTACCGGAATAAATACAATTCTATATTACGCACCAACAATATTTAAGTCCGCTGGCTTCAGCGAGAACTCGGCATTCTTTCAGACCGTAATGGTAGGACTGACAAATTTAGTTTTTACAATCATTGCAATGACTGTGATTGATAAACTCGGACGAAAATTTTTACTGATGACGGGTGCTATTGGTATGTCGCTCTTCCTGGGATTGTTTTCACTTGCACTTCTTAACCATTCATTCGAAGGATACGGCTTGCTGATTTACGTAATGGGATTCATAGCTTTCTTTGCCGTGTCTCAAGGTGCCGTTATTTGGGTAATTCTTTCCGAAATGTTTCCGAATAACATCAGGGCAAGAGGTTCTTCCATTGGATCATTTTCACACTGGGTTTTCAACGCTCTCATATCGTTTCTGTTTCCGATTGCCGCGAGCAATATCGGTACAGGTTTTGTTTTCTTTTTCTATACAGCTGCAACCATGTCGAGTTTCTTTTTCTTCTGGAAGTTTTTGGTTGAAACGAAAGGAAAGTCGTTGGAGGAAATTGAAAAGATTACACTAAAACAATAATTATAAATTTTCGCAGTTCATCTTTCCGGGCATCGATGAACTAAGAAGAGACATAGAATCAAAGGAAAATTGTCATGAAAAGAGTATTGCTAATGTTATTTGTTCCATTCGTTTTGTTTGCCCAAACGAATGTTGATATGCTGGTCAATCAGCTCGAGCTTTTGAGCGAGGCGTCATTTAACAACTGGCGCTACACCACCAATTTGTCGTTGAAGGCAGAAGAAATTTCCGAACCAAATTTTGATGATTCACAATGGAAGGTTTCGGCGTTGAATGAAAATTTGACTATCGATTCATGCTGGTTTAGAAAAGTAATCGAGATCCCAAAATTTATTGCCGGTGTTCCGGTAAAAGGCACGATTAAATTTTTAACTTCGATCGACGATTACGGATATATTTGGATCAACGGTGAATCGAAAGGAAGATTTCCGTGGGATGGAGAATTTCTGCTTGGCGGCAATGTAAAACCGGGCGACAAATTTGTAATTGTAATCAGAGCAATCAATACAGGCGGACCGCTTAGAATAATCCGTGCAAAACTTAATATTGAAAAAGAGTCTTCGACGCAGAAACTCGTTAAGAATCTTTCTTTGAGTTTGAAAGTCGGACAAAAACTTTTGAGTTTCGACACTTATCAAACCAATGCGCGTGTAAAGGTCGATCCGGGAATTGACAAATCTAAATTCAATAGAGAAGAAAAAGAGAAGCTTCAAAAACTGCTGCAAGAATCCGCATCAAAAATAAACGTGGCTGCACTTGAGAATGGCGATACAACACAATTCACCGAATCGGTAAATCAAGTCCGCAAAAATTTGAAACCGGTTTCCGATTTTGCCCGTCGTTTCACGCTTCGGTTTGCAGCTAACGCTCATATAGATGCGGCGTGGCTGTGGCGTAAAAAAGAAACAGAGGAGGTTGGCAGGCGAACATTTTCTGCAGTGATGAATATGTTCAAAGCGCGCAACGATTTTACTTACACACAAAGCTCCGCAGCATATTATGAATGGATAGAAAAAGATTATCCAGAGTTGTTCAACCAGATTAAAGAAAAAGTAAACGAAGGGCGGTGGGAAATTTCCGGCGGTATGTGGGTTGAGCCCGACTGCAATTTACCGGGCGGCGATTCATGGGTGAGGCAACTGCTCTATGCACAAAAATTTTTCCAAACCAATCTCGGTGAACGCGCAAAGATTGGATGGAATCCGGATTCATTCGGCTACAACTGGAATCTTCCACAGTTCATGCTTAAAGGCGGACTCGATGCTTTCGTCACGCAGAAGATTGGCTGGAACGACACAAACGTTTTTCCATACCGCATTTTCTGGTGGGAATCGCCCGACGGATCAAAAATTTTAACATACTTCCCTTTCGATTACGTGAACGAAATAAATAATCCGTTCGGATTAGTTGATTGGCAGCGTCAGTTTGAAGCGAACACCGGGTTTACAAAAATGCTTGTCCTTTTTGGTATTGGAGATCACGGCGGAGGCCCTTCAATTGAAATGATGAACCGGATCGATCGGTTGAAAGATTTGATGATCTATCCACAAATTGAATTCGGAACCGCCGGAAGTTATTTGAGCTGGCTAAGAAAGCAAGATCTTTCTCATATTCCTACGTGGAATAATGAACTCTATCTCGAATACCATCGCGGAACCGCAACAACACAAGCAAATACTAAGGCATGGAACCGCAAAAGCGAAGTGCTCTTAACCGATGCCGAAAAATTCAGCTCGCTTTCATCACTGATCAAACCGAATAACTACAAGAGCGATCTTCGCGATGCCTGGAAAAAAGTTTTATTCAATCAATTCCACGATATTCTTCCGGGTTCGGGCATAAGAGAAATTTATCTGGATGCCGATAAAGATTACCGCATCGCTTCGGAACTTGCCGGATTCGTTTTGAAAAATTCCTTGATGGAACTTAGCTCGCAAATAAATACTTCAGCCGTTACCAACGGCAAACCGGTTGTTGTGTTTAATCCTCTTTCGTGGGAACGAAATGACATTGTAAAAATAAAACTGCCGGAAGGGGACGAAAACAATTATTCCGTTCTTGATTCAGACGGAAAAGAAGCAACTTCTCAAAATGTTCGGATTGATAAATTAAACAGAGAAATCATTTTTGTTGCCGAAAAAGTTCCGCCGCTCGGATACAAAACTTATGTTTTAAGAATGAGCGGAAATTTGAATCAAGAATCTTCTTTTAATAAAACAAACGTTTATCGATACACCGGAGACGGGAACACGGTAAAAGAAAAAATAATAGAAAGCGATTTTTTCAAAGTTACGGTTGATCTTGATAGCGGCTGGGTAAAAAGTATTTACGACAAAAATCTTGAGAAAGAACTTCTTAACGGTTACGGAAACAAACTTCAGATTCTGGAAGACCAGCCGAAAGCGTGGGATGCATGGAACATTGGATTAACCGGAAAAGAATTTCCATCCAAATTCAGAAAAGCTGAGTTCGTTGAAAACGGCCCCATTAGAACAATTCTTCGGTTGTATCGCGATTATCTAAAACCCGGAGTTGTTAAAGAATTTCCAACCGAAGATTTTCCGAACACATTTTTCGCACAGGACATAAT
>CAZQQC010000110.1:0-9887 GCA_964595365.1 uncultured Melioribacter sp. | reverse complement strand
AAGTTGAAAATCTTTCATCAAAGAACGCATCACATCATAAAAATGTGGCGAATTTAGCTTAAAAGTGGTTGAAGGCTGCGGTCTTGAAAACCGGTAAGGTTGCAAGTCCTTCCGGGGTTCGAATCCCTTTCTCTCCGCTAAACTATCCCCGATAAATCGGGGGTAGTTAAACTTTGCCTGACGTGGTTTTAAACTTCACTAAGTTGCTGCATTAAAATTTTAGAATTATAGACGGATAGTAAATACGGTTTCTATGTTGGGATTTGATTGAACCCAAATATTTCCTCCGTGAGCTCTAATTATTTGCTGCGAAACGCTCAAACCAATTCCCGAACCATCCTGCTTTGTACTAAAGAAAGGAACAAATATTTTTTCAAGTGTCTCAGCCGGGATGCCGGGTCCGTTATCAACAACTCTAAGTATAGCTCTTCCTCTTTCATTAATATCGGCAGAAATTTTCACTTTGCCGCGCGTAGAATCTGCCATTGCTTGTATGGAATTTTTAACCAAGTTTATTAAAACGTGTTCTATCAAATCCGGGTCGGCAATTATTTCAAGGTGTTCGGGATTAATTTCAAATGAGAAATCAATTTTATTTTTTTCTGCAAAAGATTCTGCCAATAAACGTATTCTGTAAAATAATTCCGAAACTTTTACAATTTGGAAATTAGGTTTCGGAATTTTTGAAATATCTCTGAATTTATTGATGAACCCGATCAATCCCGCGCTGCGTTTTTGTATTGTGCTCAAGGCGTTGTTTATATCGTCAAGCGTTTCGTTCTCAATTTGACTGCTGCTCAAATTATTTTTGATAATATTTCCTGCTGTAGAAGCTAAAGATGATATCGGTGTTATTGAGTTAATAATTTCGTGTGTAAGAACACTGATGAGTTTCTGCCACGCTTCAATTTCTTTTTCTTCCAGCTCGGGTTGAATATCGTAAAGTGAAATTAATTTAATATTCTCATTCTTCATTCTGAACCCGGTTCCGTAAATCATCAATTGAATTACTTCGCCGTTATTTACAATCTTAAATATGCTTTTGGTTCCGGGTTTTAACCGGATTAAAAATGTCCCGAAATCGTCTTTCAAATTGTTGAGCATAGAAATATTTTTGATATGAGAAATTTTCAAAATTCTTTTTGCTGCTTTGTTAATCAGTTCAACGTCTCCGTTTGAATTAAAAGAGATCAAACCGATTCCAACATGCTCGACGACGGTTTCAAGATACCTGATGCTTTCTTCTTTTTCTAACCTTGCTTTCTTAAAATTGCCCAGGACTTTGTTAAGCTCGTTATGTAATTCCTTAAAAGATTTTCCGGAATTTGAAACAGTTATGTTTTGAGTGAAATCAGAATAATTAATTCCCCGGAGAAATTTTATAATTGCTTTGTTCGTCCGATCCGTGTAATTGAAAAATAATATTATTTGGACGACAGACGTTAGCGAAAGTAGAATAACAATAAAGAGTGCGGACTGAAAAATATAGAGGCAGATAAAAAATAAATTTGCCGTGAGAAGAAAGAGTCTGAGGATAATCTGTAATCTAAACTTGTTCACATTATAACCCGTGCTTTTCCATTCTCCGGTAAAGCGAGGTGCGCGTCAGTCCAAGTTCTTTTGCGGCTTTTGAAACATTGCCTTCGTATTTAAGAAGCACTCTTTGAATGGTCTTTTTTTCTATATCGTCGAGATTAAATGTGCCTGCAGGTTCTTCGTTTGATCTTAATGCTGTTGCATTAAAAGAAATATCGTGCGGCTTAATCGTATTCGAATCGCAAAGTATAACTCCTCTTTCAATCACATGCTGAAGTTCCCTCACATTTCCGGGCCACGAATATTTCTCAAAAATTTTCATCGTTTCGGAATCAACGCTTAGATCCGGTTTGTTATATTTTCTTTTATATATTGAAATGAAATATTCTGTAAGAAGAGCTATATCGCCCTTGCGGTCTTGCAGCCGTGGAAGATGAATTTCAACTGTGTTTATTCTGTAAAGAAGATCCTGCCGGAATTTATTTGATGCTGCTTGTTCGTAGATCGGAACGTTTGTCGCACAGATTAATCGTATATCGGTTTTAACCGGTTTGTTCGAACCGATACGTGTTACTTCTTTATTTTGTATTGCCGTAAGCAATTTTGATTGGAGATCGGGCGGAATATTTCCTATCTCATCGAGAAATAGTGTTCCGCCGGAAGCAATTTCAAATCTGCCGGGACGGTCTTCTTTTGCATCTGTAAAAGCGCCTTTAACATAACCGAATAATTCGCTTTCAAAAAGTGTTTGTGTAAGCGAGCCGATATCTACAGCGACAAAAATTTCATTAGCTCTTTTAGAATTTTTATGAAGAGCTCTTGCAACCAATTCTTTTCCTGTTCCGTTATCGCCGAGGATTAACACATTAGCATCTGTATCCGCAACCTTTTCAATTGTGCGGAAAACTTTCTGCATCGGCTCGGATGTGCCTATTATTTCCGAAACGCCGCTTTCCGGAAATTTGTTCAGGTATTGCTGCCTGGATTTTATCTTTTCAAGCTCGAGGCGTGAATTCCGGAGTTTACAAGCAGAAGAAAATGTTGCAATAAATTTTTCATTCTGCCACGGTTTAAGAATAAAATCAGTAGCTCCTTCTTTGATTGCATGAACCGCTGTTTCAACATCTCCGAATGCCGTAATTAAAATTACAATTGCCTGAGGATAGAGCTCCAAGATTTTTTTTAACCAGTAAAAACCTTCCTGCCCGCTCGAAGTATCTTTCGAAAAATTCATATCAAGAAAAATTATATCATAATCTTCTTTCGATAAAAGAAATGGAATTTGGTTCGGGTCTTTTTCGGTGATAACTACAGAGGCGTGTGGTTTCAACAGCAGCTTTACAGCAACAAGAATATCTTTGTTATCATCAACAACTAATACTTTAGGCATAATTCCGCTCGAGGTTTCTTTGACAAACTCAGAAATTATTCCAAATAAAATCATTCATAAAATAAGTAAATAAGATTAAAATTGTTCGTTTGCGTACAAAGCTGTTCGTGAACGGACATTTTGAAATATTAGCGAGCGCGGTTTCAAAATTTATCTGCATAATCAACTTGAATTTCTATTTGCTCATTCATAAACAAATGGCATATTATTTTCCTATAAATTAAAAATTTTGGCAACCGAATGGACAAACCCGTTGAAAAGAAAAAATGGACTTCTAAAAGAATAATTTTTTATTCAAGCATTGGTGTTTTCATTTTATTCGTGCTATACGTATTTGCAATTGCAGATAGAAGCAGCAAGCTGAATGTTGAAAAAGACAGATTGACAATATCCGAAGCAAAGCGTTTACCTTTCCAGGAATATATTCCAATCACAGGAACCGTGGAACCGGTTCAAACTTTTTATCTTGATCTTTCTAACGGCGGGAAAGTTGTTAAGAAATATGTTGATGAAGGGGCTATGTTGAAAGCCGGTGATGCAATAATAAAATTGGATAATCCGAATCTCTCTTTGCAAGTAATGAGTACGCAATCAAGTTTTCTCCAGGCGCAAAGTGTGTCGAGACAAACAAGATTGAACTTTGAACAGAATATGCTGAATAGACGTAATCAATTACTCGATCTTAGTTTGAATCTTTTATTGCAGGAAAGGATTTATAACAACAACAAAGTTTTATTTGGTAAAGGAATGATTTCCCAGAACGAATTTGATGGAAGCAGAGAGAAATATGAAACATTGATCAAAAGCATGGATTTGCTGAATGAGGTTTTGAAGAAAGATTCGCTTACTTACATCCAGTTAGTGCAGCAAGGCGAAGCCGATGTTGAAATGTCGAAAAAGTATTTATCGCTTGTAGAAGAACAGCTTGCAAATCTAACTGTCCGTGCACCTATCAAAGGTCAGCTGACTTCGTTAAATGCAGAGATAGGCCAATCTGTGAGTGCAGGTTACCGCCTGGGACAAATAGATAATATCGATTCCTTTAAAGTACGGGCGGAGATTGACGAACACTACATTGCAAGAATTTCAGGAGGAGAAACCGGCAAATATGAGTTCGACAGCAAAACGTATTCATTAAAAATAAAAACGGTCTATCCGCAGGTTACAGGCGGGCGGTTCTATGTTGATATGATGTTCGCCGGTAAACAACCGAAAGGAATTAGAAGGGGTCAAACCGTTCATATTAAACTTCAACTCGGAGGTTTAGCCAATGCACTGCTTGTTGAAAGCGGAGGATTTTATTCTACAACCGGCGGCCAATGGATTTTTGTTGTTGATAAATCCGGCTCATTTGCAGAAAGAAGACAAATCAAAGTAGGAAGACAAAATCCGCAGTTCTATGAAATACTTGAAGGATTGATCCCCGGTGAAAAAGTGATAACATCATCTTACGAAAATTACGGCAATGCAGAGAAATTGATCTTAAAATAGGTGAACTATATGTTCAACAATTATTTTAGAATTAGATCGGAAATTATTTACGGCAACCTAAAATTTAGGTTTCAAACCCGCTTACTTACACAATTCATTAGCAGTTATACGATCAAAAGTACGATGACGTTTAACCGGAATAGACTTTTGTTTATTTGTATAGATGGAATGATTACCTCCTTCACGAAGAAGATAAAATACGTTCTCTTCAATATACTTGATAAGATCGCGCCATTTAACCGACACGCGCAATCTCTACAGTTAACGGCTCGAATAATGATGTGCCGGCGGGTAGTTCCTGTCCGGTTTGTTGATAAGCAAGGATCATTTCGTGAAGAGCATCTTTCAATGATTTACGGCAGTCCTCAAAAGTTTTTCCTTCGGTTACAATTTCTGGCCATTCAATCAGTTGTCCCATGTAGCCGGATGAAATTTTTGTGTACTTGGCAGTGTAGTGTTTAAACATATTGTTTCTTTTAAATATGTGCGTAAAAAACTTAAATGAAATATCGTCTAAAATCAAGGTAGACGGAAGAGAACAGAGCATTGCGCTATGCGCAAAGCGCTTTGCGCATAGAGTGTAAGGAGGATTTATGTTAAAAAATTATTTGAAGATCGCTATAAGGAATTTATTTAGACAAAAGCTATACTCTTTTATCAATATAGTTGGTTTAGCGTTCAGTATAGCCGTTTGTCTTCTGATATTTTTATTTATTCGTGAAGAATTAAGTTACGATAAATTTCATTTGAACTCGGATAGAATTTATAGAATCATTCGGGAATCAGGTGATGCAAATGAATTAACGGGTGTTACACCGCTGCCGTTAGGCAACGCATTAAAAACGGATTTCCCTGACATAGAAGTGCTTCAAACAAAAGGTATGAGCAATATTATTAATTACAAAGGAAATACTTTTACTGAAAATCGGTTTTATTTTACCGATCCTAATTTTTTCAAAGTATTTTCATTTCCCTTAATTAAAGGAAACCCCCTCACGGCGCTTAAAGATCCCAACTCAGTAGTAATTACAAAAGAAATTGCAAAAAAGTACTTCGGAAATGAAAACCCTATGGGTAAAACACTTATGTCCAATAACAAAGACCTTCTTATTGTAACAGGCGTTATGGAAAATGTACCTGAAGATTCTCAATTACAATTTGATTTTCTGAGTGGTATATCCGGCTTTGTTCAAAATTGGCCAAATGATTTCAAGAATGATTGGCATCCTAATATGTTTTCCACTTACATCCTTTTACCTGAAAATTATTCAGCGGAAGTTTTGGCTAAAAAGCTCCCTTCCTTCTTTGAAAAATATGTTGGTAAAGATGATGCTAGTTATCAACGACTTAAACTGCAGCCGTTGAAAGATATCTATCTTCATTCATCGAATATAAAGTTTAATCCATCCGATAAGATAGGGGACATTAATGAAATTTATGTCTTCTCTACAATTGCTGTATTCATATTAATCCTTGCGTGCATTAATTATATGAATCTTTCAACTTCCCGATATTCGAATAGAATGAACGAGATTGGCATAAGAAAAGTAATTGGTGCGGAGCGGCTTCAGCTTATTAAACAATTCATTGGAGAATCTATCATAACATGTCTGTTCGCGGTTATAATTTCAATCCTATTGGTAGCGTCGTTCTTGCCTGTATTTAATTCCGTAATGGACAAAAAATTAGAAATGGAAATTTTTAAGGATATGAAATTCATAAGCGGATTAATTTCATTTGTTTTGATACTTGGGTTAATTTCAGGCAGTTACCCGGCAATTTTTCTTTCTTCTTTTAATCCGATTAAAATAATAAAAGGTTCTGCCAGCCCGGCGTTGAAAAATTTATTTACAAGAAAAATATTGATAATTGTACAATTCACAATTGCTGTTGCATTTTTAATTTGTATAAGCATAGTTTTTTTTCAACTGAACTTTATAAAAAATAAAAACTTAGGATTCGATAAGGAAAATCTAATTTCGATAGATATTCCATATGAACTCAGGGATAAATTTGACATTTATAAAAATGAAGCGCTGAAAAACAATCATGTCGTTAACATGTCCTTGGCTGGAGAAATTCCGCCTAATCCTTTGGGAACCACAAACCCGGTTGAATTCTCAATAGACGGTAAGAAACAAATTTTGTGGGTTCGCGTTATGTCGGTAGATTTTGATTTTATTGAAACTGTAGGATTTAAAGTTAAAGAAGGCAGAAGTTTTTCACGGGAATTTAAGAATGATGAAAAAGAAGCTTTTATTTTTAACGAAACTACAATCAAGTCGGTCGGGATGAAAAACATTGTTGGCAAAGGGGTCAATTATTTTAACCAAATAAGAAAAGTTATAGGTGTTGTAGAAGATTTCAATTATTGGACACTGCTCGAGAAAATTGAGCCGGTAGTTATTAAAATAGAAAGAAATCAATGTTGGCGAATTGCCGCAAAAATTTCCTCACAAAATATTGCTCAAACAATAAACTTCTTAAAAGATAGATGGGAAAAAATATTTCCTAGCTGGCCATTTGAATTTACATTTGTCGACGAAAATCTTAATCAACTTTACGCCAGAGAAATTAGACTGGAGAAACTAGCCGAATACCTAACAGTACTGGCTGTGTGCATAGCGTGTCTAGGCCTGTTTGGACTTTCGACTTTTACAATTAGAAAACGGACCAAAGAAATTGGCATCCGTAAGGTTCTTGGTTCATCAGTTACCGGAATTGTAAAATTACTATCTAAAGAATTTCTAATTCTTGTATGTGTTTCAAATCTAATAGCATATCCGGCTGCGTATTACTTTATAAACAAGTGGCTTCAAGATTTTGCATACAGGATAAATATAAGTCCATGGATTTTTGCTTTGGCGTCAGTCGGCGTTTTTGCAATTTCATTTCTCACAATTGTTTTTCAAGTACTCAAAGCCGCCACTGCAAATCCGGTGAAAAGTTTGCGTTATGAATAAACGTTAAGCGCTTAGCGCTCTGCGCATAGCGAATAAGGAGGATTTATGTTAAAAAATTATTTGAAGATCGCAATCAGAAATATTTTTAAGAACAAGGTTTATTCTTTTATTAATATCGCCGGACTTTCTATTGGTATTACTGCAAGTATATTGATACTGCTTTGGGTAACCGACGAACTGAATTTTAACTCGTTTCAAAAAAATATCAATAACATTTATGTTATACCTCAAACGCAGCATTACCAAACCATTGGCGATTTCACTGTGATGGTAACTCCGCCAGCTTTGCTTCCTGCATTGAAATCGGAAAGACCTGAAATTAAATATGCAACACGCTACGCATTCTTTTCTGCAAAGCATTTGATTTCCTACGGAGAGAAAAATTTTAAGCAGGCGTTAAATTATGCTGACCCGGATTTTTTTAAAATGTTCAGCTTCGATTTTATAAAGGGTGATAAAAATACCGCCCTCAACGATCCGCATTCGGTGGTAATTACGGAAGAGATGGCGTTAAAATATTTCGGGGATGTTGATCCTATTGGCAAAACATTGAGACTGGAAGATCAAATTGATTTGAATGTAACGGGACTGGTAAAAAATATTCCGCGTAATTCCGATATACAATTTAACATGATTTCTCCGATAGAAATTATGCATGAACTTTACGGCTTTAGTCTGGAAAAATGGAACAGCAATATGCTTATTACATACATACAATTGCGCGATCCCAAACAGGCAAGCGAGCTGTCCAAACAGATTCAAGGACGGTTGAAAAAGGAAATTGATTCGCCGACTGCCGGCAGATTGTTTTTGTTTCCATTCAAAGATATTCACTTATATTCGGTAACCGGCACAGGCGGAAGAATTAAAACCGTAATTATTTTTTCGATCATTGCTTTTTTTATTTTGATTATTGCCTGCATTAATTTTATAAATTTGGCAACAGCGCGGTCTGCTAAACGGTCTACGGAAGTTGGAATTAAAAAAGTTGTTGGAGCTTCCCGTTTCCAGATTGCGCGGCAATTCTTCGGCGAATCTATTTCCCTTACTTTTATAACATTGATGTTTGCTTTGATTTTAGTTAAAACTCTTCTGCCTGTATTCAACGACCTTTCCGGAAAGGAATTGAGTTTTTCACAAATATCGCCTATTACAATTTTATCAATAATCGGTATTGCTTTTTTTACCGGAATTGTTTCCGGTATTTATCCGGCAATTTTTCTTTCGTCTTTTAAACCAATAAAATCATTAAAAGGAACTGCATCCGGAGTTCACTCGAGATTTTCATTAAGAAGAATTCTTGTTGTATTTCAATTTGCCGTCTCGATAATCTTGATCATCGGAACCGGTGTTGTGTTTTTGCAATTACATTTTATTCAGAATAAAGATTTGGGATTGGACAAGGATAATATTGTGTATATCGAATTATCGAATACGCTTCAAAAAAACCGGGAAAGTTTGAAGACCGAATTGCTGCGAAGCTCGAAAATAAAAAGTGCAACAATATCCTCTCACATTCCCGCTTTTATATACACCAATGGAGGTGGATGGTCCTGGGAAGGTAAAAATCCGCAGCAGCAGGAATTGGTAACGGCTATGAGCGGTGATTTTGATTTATTGAAAACATACGGAATAAAATTAGTAGCCGGAAGATATTATTCAAAAGATTTTCCTGCCGATGATTCACTCTCAATAGTTATCAATGAAAGTTTTGCAAAGCTCACCGGCTATAAAGAACCAATAGGGAAACCTTTATCGCGTGGAAATAATCATTACAGCATAATTGGTGTAGTGAGAGATTTTAATTTCACTCCGCTTCAAAGTAAAATTGGTCCGGCAGCTTTTTATCCGAACCCAGAACCGAAATATTTATCAATGAAGATTAACAATGCATCACTGAACGAATCGCTGGATTATATCAATACCGTCTGCAAACAGTTTGATCCGAGATTTGTTTTCAACTATGAGTTTTTAGATAAGTCATACGAAAAAGTTTATACGTCGGAAATACGGCTTGGAAAAATCTTTAATTCGTTTGCACTGCTTGCAATTATTATTTCGTGTTTAGGTTTATTTGGACTTGCATCTTTTGTATCGGAATCAAAGACAAAAGAAATCGGTGTAAGAAAAGTTTTAGGCGCATCGGTATCCGGTATCGTTCTCAGTTTATCAAAACAATTTATTAAGTGGGTGCTGCTTGCAAATATTATTGCTTGGCCAGTTGCATACTACTTTATGAATGCGTGGCTTTCTGATTTTGCTTATAGAATAGAATTCCCGTATTGGGTTTTTGCTGCATCTGCGGTGATAGCAATGATGATTGCAGTATTTACTGTCAGCACTCAGGCAATTAAAGCGGCGCTTACAAATCCGGTGGAGGCGTTGCGATATGAGTAGCAGAGCGTGTTGCGCAGAGCGCCGTGCACTTTGCGCTTTGCTAATTATAGTTACAGGAGAATAAAATGATCAAACTAACCAACATTACAAAGTATTACGAAAACAAATTC
>CAZQQC010000109.1:0-9916 GCA_964595365.1 uncultured Melioribacter sp. | reverse complement strand
GCCGATAATAAGAACCGTAGTAACAATTCCGTTACCGTCGCCACCCGAATCGGTATTCAAGGAGAAATTGAAAAACACGCCCAAAAAAGTTTTTCCGGATTCGCCTTCAAATGACTTTGGCGATAAAGATAAGCTTGCTCATTTTTTCGCAAACGCTTTTCTTCATTACGATGTAACGATTTTCAATTTGTCTGAATTTCTGGGTATCTTTGTAGAGTATTTCGAACAAGGATTTTTTGTTCAAGGCGGTTACGACATTAAGGATTTAATCGCAAATCATATCGGCGAATTTTACGCAGACATGTTAGAGAAAAACCCGAATGCAAAACCGTCGGATGCTTTTTTGATTTATCAATTATTTTATTTACCGGTACCATTATGAAATCAATTTTAGTGATTGACGACGAACGTGAGATTTGCGAAAGTATCAAGATGATTCTTGAGTATGAAGATTACTCTGTGGATTACACAACTGATTCCTACAAGGGTTTACAGAAACTTGAATATGGAAACTACGATGCTCTTCTTCTAGATATTCAGATGCCCGGGAAAAACGGTTTCGAAATTCTAAATTGGCTTCGTGAAAAAGAAATTGAATTAAAGGTTGTGATGATTTCTGCACATGCTAGTGTTGAGAACGCGGTAAAATCGACAAAGCTTGGCGCATTCGACTTTCTTGAAAAACCCATCGACCGCGATAAACTTCTCATCAGCGTTCGCAACGCAGTAACTCAATCCGCTTTAGTTAAAGAGAATAAGAAACTTAAGAAAGAACTTTTCACGTCGAACAAAATAATCGGCAACAGTTCGATTATAAAAACTATTTTGGAAACTATTACCCGTGTCGCTAAGACTGACGCGCGCGTACTTATAACCGGAGAAAACGGAACCGGTAAAGAATTGATAGCTCAGGAAATTCACCTGCAAAGCAGCCGTTCAAACAAAGAATTGGTCGAAGTGAATTGCGCGGCAATTCCACACGAACTAATTGAATCGGAATTGTTTGGACATGAAAAAGGATCGTTCACCGGTGCTGTCAAACAACGGATCGGAAAGTTTGAACTAGCCGATAGCGGAAATCTTTTTCTTGATGAAATTGGCGACATGAGTCTTCATGCACAGGCAAAAGTTTTGAGAGCTATAGAAGAAGGAAAAATCGAACGCGTCGGTGGAAATTCAAAAATAGAAGTCGACGTTAGAATTATTTCGGCAACAAACAAAGACCTTCAGGAAGAGATTAAAAAGGGAAATTTCCGCGAAGATCTTTACCACAGATTAAATGTAATACCAGTTCATATTCCGCCGCTTCGCGAACGCAAAGATGATATTCCTCTACTTGTAGAACATTTTTCAAAGCAAATTTGCGACAAAAATAAATTTCAGCAAAAAGTTTATTCCGACGGGGCTATTAAAACATTTCAATCACAAACATGGAAAGGGAATGTTCGAGAGCTTCGCAATGTGGTTGAACGTATCGTTATAATGACACCTCAAAACGAGATAACGGAAAAAGAAGTCGGCATTTTTTCACAAAGCGCTTCACCCAACGTAGACGATTTTCTCAACGTTACAAACAGCTTCCAGGAGTTTAAAGATAAAGCTGAAAAGGCATTTATAGTTAAACAGCTTCATGCAAATAATTGGAATATCAGTAAGACGGCAGAGATACTTGGAATTCAAAGGAGCCACCTTTACAACAAATTAAAAAAATATGAAATTGAAAAGGGACAGTGATGGAAGAGATCACAGCTAAACGGGATCCCGAAAAAGGCGGGACAATTTTTGCAAAGATAATAAGAAAAGAAATTCCGGCTAATATTGTTTTTGAAAACGATAATGTACTTGCATTCCGCGACATCAATCCACAAGCGCCGGTACATATTCTAATCATTCCAAAGGTTGAAATTCCTTCTGTCAAAGAATTGACGGGAGCAGAACATGCAAAACTATTAGGAGAAATGATTGACGCTGCAAATGCGATTGCAAAAAAAGAAAAAGTTGCCGAAAATGGTTTTAGGTTAGTTCTAAATTGCGGACCGGATGCAGGACAGGAAGTTTATCATCTTCACATACACCTTCTGGGCGGACGCAAAATGAATTGGCCCCCGGGTTGATAATCTATTTTTCTATTGCTTTATCTGCTATATCTTTTCTGTAATGTATTCCATTAAAATTTATCTTCGAGATAGCTTCGTAAGCTATTTTTTTAGCTTCAATTAAATCATTTTTTTCATAAAAAGAAGTGATGTTTAAAACTCTGCCTCCATTCGTTACTATTTTGCCGCCAAATTCTTTTGTGCCTGCATGATAGACTTTTACCGACTTTGTCAGCGAATCTAAGCCTTTAATCTCAAAACCTTTTTCATATTTATCTGGATAGCCACCGGAGGCAGCGACAATACAAACGGATGATCCGCCGTTATAACTTACAGAATCTGTGTTCAAGTTTCCTGCTGCAGACGAGTAGAGTAATTCAACAAAGTCTCCATCAAGTAATGGTAATACAACTTGAATTTCCGGATCTCCGAAGCGGCAATTGAACTCTACAACTTTTGGCCCTACATTTGTCATCATCAACCCGCAATACAAACATCCGGTAAAGGGATTTCCGTTTTTTCGCATCGCTGCCAAAGTCGGCTCGACAATTTCTGCTGCAATTTTTTTCAAATCGCTTTCAGATACAAAAGGAGTTGGAGCATAAGCTCCCATTCCACCGGTGTTTTTTCCTATATCACCATCAAATATTTTTTTATGATCCTGAGCAGCTGGCAAAAAAATAAAATTTATTCCATCGGTAATTGCAAAGATGGAAGCTTCCTGTCCGGACATAAATTCTTCAATTACTATTTTATTTCCCGCTTCGCCGAAAACAGAATTTATAAAGCATTCGTCGATTGCTTTTTTAGCATGTCCAATGTTTTCGGCAATAATAACACCTTTACCAGCTGCAATACCATCTGCTTTAATTACCGCTGGATAATTTATTTTATCTAAATATGCTACAGCTTTATTATAATTTTCTTTGAAGAATATTTTAAATGCTGCTGTCGGAATATTGTTTCTGAGCATCAACTCTTTAGCAAAAGATTTTTCACCCTCAAGCCGTGCTGCTTGTTTTGAAGGGCCAAAAACCTTTATTCCATTTTTTCTCAGTTTATCACTCAAACCTTCTATTAACAATTTTTCAGGTCCGATTACTACGAGATCAATTCTTTGCTCTAAACAAAATTTCAGAATTGCTTCGTGATCATCCTGGTTGATTTGAACATTCTTCCCAACCAAGTTAGTACCTGGATTGCCGGGGACAAAGAAAATTTTTTCAGCACTTTTACACTCTGAACACTTTACTCCAAGAGCATGTTCCCTTCCGCCAGAACCTACAATAACAATTTTCATCAATCTGCCCTCAAGTAAAACTGAAATGCTTTAGTTAATTCTTCTGTAAGTTTCACCCTATCGTGCTTCAGCACAAAATTGTCGTCCGGGATAGGCAAATTATTCTGCTGATAAAGATTATGAATTTTAATGATCGTATTTTTTATTTCTTGAACATTATCCGGTGTTGTAATAAAAGCTGCTCCATATTCATTCAAATCAGAATAAGCAGCGCCCTCTACAACGCAACCAAGGATAGGTTTTCTCGTTCCAATATAATCGTATAGCTTGCTGGTTGAAATTGTATTTGCATTCTTAGCTTTACCAATCATCATCCATAAAATATCGCTTCTTTTCATTCTCTTAACCGTTTCTCTGTGATCAAGATAGCCGTGGTCTCTAACAAATTCACTAATACCTAATTCCTGGATTAATTTTTTGTTTTCCCTCCGCAAATGACCAATAAATTCTAATTCGATATGTGCAGCAATATCTGGTCTCTCAATCGATAACTGCTTAAAAGCACGAAGAAAAAATTCCGGTGTAATATTTTCGTAAAACATTCCGGCATAAGTGAGCTTCATCTTTCCCGATGATTCGAATTTTTCTTCCGCAACTTCAAAATCAGCAGGATCAAAGCCGTGCGGTATAATAATAACATCTTTGAATGATAAGAAAGGATATGTGAGGAGCAGTTTTTCTTTAATTCTACGATTGATCACTATTACTTTTTCTGTCGAACGCAGTGAACGATATTCTAATTTTTTATGACGGTACTTATGATATGGCGTGGGATAAAAAGCAAAATGATTTCCTAACCAGAGGTCACGGTAATCTACGAAAAGCGGAATGCCGAACTCTTTCTTTAGTTTTGCAGCATAAACAAAACTTGAATATGGAGGAATGGTTACGAAAATAATATCGAATTTTTCTTTTTCCAGCAATATCTTTGCAGTTTTGTATGCTTTTTTTGCCCACGACTTTTTGTTATCGGGAATAAAAACCGCTTTGCTGATACCCGATAAAATCTTTCTAATATATTCTTTCGGAATGTTAACCGTTTTATACTGCTTGCCAATAATTGCATTAACATCAAAAGCTTCGGTACGAATTATTCTTACTCCGGCTTCTTCAGCTTCTTTGAGCAACGAAAAATCATGAGCAAAATATGCTACGTCTCCTGTAGTGATAACCGTAGGTTCCCAATTAAAATTTTTCATGTACTTTGTAAACTTTAGTGTGCGCTGAACACCGCTCAATCCCAATGGAGGATAGTAATAAGCTAATACAAGAACTTTGAACATAATGAGTTAGCGTTTTTGTGATAAGTGATAATTTGGTGCTTCTTCTGTTATCATAACATCATGCGGATGACTTTCGCGCAATCCTGCATTCGATATTTTTACAAACTTGCTTTTAGATTTTAACTCGTTTATATCTCTTGCACCGCAGTAACCCATTGCAGATTTCAAACCACCGACAAACTGATAGATCGTATCAGCAAGCGCACCTTTGTAAGGAACGCGTCCTTCAATTCCTTCCGGAACTAACTTTTTAATGTCTGCTTCCATATCTTGAAAATATCTGTCGCTGCTTCCCTGCTTCATAGCGCCAAGCGAACCCATACCGCGGTAAACTTTGAAACTTCTTCCTTCGAACAAAACTTTTTCGCCGGGCGTTTCATCAACACCTGCAAGCATACCACCCATCATCACTGTATCTGCACCGGCTGCAATTGCCTTAGCAACATCGCCAGTCTGCTTGATTCCGCCATCGGAAATGAGAGGAATGTTTTTACCTTTCAATGCTTTTGAAACTTCAATGACAGCGCTTATTTGCGGAACGCCAACCCCAGCAATTACACGCGTAGTACAAATAGAGCCTGCACCAATGCCAACTTTTAAAGCATCAACACCGCATGCAGCAAGTTCCAATGCGGCTTCTTTAGTGACAATGTTTCCTGCGATAAGCTGCAAATCTTTATGTTTTTTCCTTATCTGTTTGATCGTCTTCAGAACGCCTTCCGAATGCCCGTGCGCTGTATCTACCACTATCACATCGGCATTTGCTGCAATTAATGCTTCAACTCGATTCATAGTATCGTGAGTTACGCCAACTCCGGCTCCTACCCTCAATCTGCCCAAACTATCTTTACATGCAAGCGGAAATTTCTTTTTCTTGATAATGTCTTTGTAAGTGATCAATCCTTTGATAATTCCTCTCCGGTCTACAACAGGCAATTTTTCAATTCTGAATTTATGAAGAATCTGTTCCGCTTCTTTCAGAGTTGTTCCAAGAGGAGCTGTGATTAAGTTTTCTTTTGTCATTAATTGTCTAACGAGACGATTCTTATTGTGCTCGAATCTTAAATCCCGGTTAGTTAGAATTCCAACGAGTTTATTTTTTTCATCAACAACCGGAATTCCGGAAATGTGATACTTCGACATAAGCTCTTCAGCCTCTAATATGGTTCGTTCAGGTGTGAGAGTGATGGGATTAACGATCATTCCGCTTTCCGACCGTTTCACCTTGTCGATCTCGTCGGCTTGTTTATCAATCGACATATTTTTATGGATGATTCCGATTCCGCCTTGTGCTGCCATTGCAATTGCCATAGGAGCTTCGGTTACGGTATCCATCGCAGCGGATAAAAACGGAATGTTAAGTTTTATACCGCGCGTTAGATACGAAGTAACATCCGTCTGGCGCGGCAGTACTGTTGAGCGAGCCGGAACTAAAAGTATATCGTCAAAAGTCAAACCTTCGAATTCGATTTTATTTTTTTTCATAACAACCTCTTATAATTACAAAAAAGACCACGCAGCGTGGTCTCAGTTTTAATCGAAAGCGGCAATACCGGTTATGTCTTCACCAATAATGAGCGTGTGCATTTCGTGAGTACCTTCATAAGTTTTTACAGATTCCAAATTTTGTGAATGGCGCATTACGGGATATTCGTCAAGTATTCCGTTTGCGCCTAAAATTTCACGAGACATCCGGGCAATTTCCAGTGCCTTCTCGCAGTTATTCCTCTTAGCCATAGATACTTGCGTAAACTTTAACTCGCCTTTATCTTTCAATCTTCCGAGCTGAAGATTAAGAAGCTGGGCTTTGGTAATTTCGGTGAGCATATAAACAAGTTTTTCTTGTGTGATTTGATATGCTGCAATCGGTTTGCTAAACTGAACCCTCGACTTCGCATAATTTAGTGCCGTATCGTAACATGCCAACATCGAACCAACCACACCCCATGCAATTCCGTAGCGTGCTTGATTCAAACACATAAGCGGCGATTTTAATCCTTTACTGCCGGGCAAAATATTTTTCTCGGGAACAAACACATCTTGAAAAATTAGTTCGGAAGTAACAGAAGCTTTTAGAGAATGTTTACCTTTCATTTCCGGTGCACTGAATCCATTCATTCCTTTCTCAACTAAAAAGCCTCTAACTTCTTCTTCAAACTTTGCCCACACAACTGCTACGTCGGCAATGGTACCGTTTGTAATCCACATTTTAGCACCGTTGAGCTTGCAACCACCGCTAACTTTTTCTGCGCGTGTTACCATTCCTGCAGGATTAGAGCCGTAATCCGGCTCGGTTAAACCAAAGCAACCGATTTTTTCACCGGATGCAAGCTTGGGAAGCCAATAATCTTTTTGTTCATCACTGCCGAATGTGAAGATTGGATACATGACCAATGATGTCTGTACAGAAACAAAACTTCGAATACCGCTATCCCCTCTTTCCAGCTCCTGCATAACTAATCCGTACGTAACGTTATTCATTTCTGCACAACCGTACTTTTGAGGCAGCGTAATTCCGAACAAACCTAACTTGCCTAAATCGGGAATAAGCTGGGACGGGAATTTTTCTTCGCGGTAATGTTTTTCGATTATCGGAATGATTTTTTCATCAACAAATTCGCGGACGGAATTACGCACCATAATTTCTTCTTCCTGAAGAAGTTCTTCAACATTGTAATAATCCACACCCTTAAATTTGTTCATTTATCTTACTGAATTTTGGATTCAAAAATAGTGAAAAGTGTTTTATTGAACAATAAACGGAAACTTTCCTTGCCGTTTAAATTCGAAACATAAAATAGCAAGCCATTGTGCCAAAATTCAAAACTCAAAATCCAAACTGACTGCAAACAACTAATAACTGAACTACGTGGCATGGCATGACGAGTGTTATTACACCCGTCGTGTCGTGCGTCGTGTTGCGCTCCCCATTATTTAGATTTGTTTTTATTGAAAAAAGAATTAACTTGTTTACAAAAATGTAGCGGGGTAAAAATGCTTTATAAGTTCTTAAAAAAAGTAGGGGTTCTTAACTTCTTCATGCGGGGTGGATATGTGTATCCTTAAAAGAATTCTTTTCGTTTTATCAATAATAGTAACTATACTTTCATGCAACAGCAATCCTCTTGAAGCGCCTTTAGCCCCGGGAAGAAGAGATTATGCGTGGACAGCAGACACATTGCAAATTCTATCTGGAGAATTTGCAACGCCAATTAGCATGTGGGGGTCCAGCGTCAATGATATTTGGGTTAGTGGACTAGGCTCATCTAATAAATATCGTCTTCGCCATTATGACGGCAATAAATGGATTGATATTGACATAGGTATTCCGATTTTGGATGCCTTTAGTGTTTTTGGTTTTAGTCAAAGTGATGTGTGGATAGGAACCGCACATGGAGTTATTGTTCATTTCGATGGAATTAAATGGACTTCCTATGGCAACTTGTCTACGTCTGGTGAAATTCTTGTGATACAGGGTATGTGGGGTAGAAATGATAGTGATCTTTATGCTTTTGGCTATCTAGATAAACGAGATAGAACAGGTTATAGGGGAAGTATACTAAAACATAGTGTAAACGGCTGGGTTTTCTTGCCTGTAGACACACTATCATTGAATTTTCGCACTATGGGATATGATAAAAATTCAAATAAATATTTTTTGCAAGCATACAGGTCTGAAGATGGAACGCAATTTATATATGAATTGAATGGGAGTAAACTAAACAAAGTATTTGAAAGCCATGATGAAACGAAGATTGTTAACATTAATGGTCAAGTTTATTTTATGGTGGGACCAAAAATATTCAGGTACGGTATTGGCGGATTGTATGTATGGAATGATTTTTCATCCGATCCAATTTACGCAGCTCTATTGAATGGCCGAAATGAAAAAGATTTGTTTACAATCAACTGGGGTGGGATAGGACATTATAATGGTAAAGATCTTAAAACGCTCTATTCAACAGATTTATGGTTTATGGATTCAGCATTGTTCGAAAAAGATATATTTATTGCAAGCCAGAACATTCAAACAAAAGTAAATGTTATTCTACACGGTAAATTAAGCAATTAGTTGGAGGATCATGGGTGTTAAAATGTAGGCTCAATTAAATTGAGGCAGTGCGGCTACACTGCCTCGTAAATGCAAATAAAATTGTAAGACTACCCATCTTACTCAAAGAGTGTTGCATTACCTCTTTTTATTTGCACTTTAATTTAATTATTAGCCGAAAAAATAAAAAATGGAGAAGTTATTATGAAAGCATTGAAAGTTCTTTTTTGCTTAGTAATTTTATTCATCGGTGTTATTAATACATCTGCTCAAAGTATAACCGTTACTGGCGGTGGTACATGGACATTGAGTCTATCCGAAACAACACACTCTTTTTATTTTGGGATCAGCTATAATACCGGTGGATTACAAACAACGAGCCTTCACTATAAGGTAGATGGCGGAAGTCTCGTTCCCAGTAATTATGTTGGAGACGGTTCGAACAATCCAGATCACGTCGACATTCCCTTGGGAGAGGGAAACCATACTATTAGGTTTATATGGTATGCATATAATTGGGGAAATTACACGTGGTTTATTGCCGACTCAACGACTAAAACCTCAACGGTAAAATTTAATGTATCGGTCACAAACATCTTCAATGGTGGTAATGTTATGAAGGATGGAGTGCAAACAACATCCGGTGCACTAAAAACAGTCATGAGTGGAAACAGCATTGGTCTTGGTGCTATTGAACAAGATTACGGAAATTATCATTGGGTTTGGGCTACAACTGGAAATTATCCAAGTGAATGGTTAAGAAAGAAGTATAACGGACAGAATTCCTTTATATCGTCTTCACAGTCAACTAATTATTCCATTCAAACCGATGATAATGCAACAACATTGGAGGCAGGTTTGCGTAAAATTTGCAACGTAACTTTTCAAAACAGTTTTGTTGGCGGAGGAACCAGCGGGACTGTAATCGTTGGCAGTACCCAGTATAATTCTCCAACCTCTTCTTTCCAGGTTGTAGAGTTAAATCCAATTTCGGCAACGGCACAAAACCAAACCGTCAACGGTATCGAGTATACATTTAAGCAATAGAGTAACGGCAGCACATCTGCATCTACAACTTTCACTCCGGGTTCAAATATAACCTATAGCGCCAGTTTTACCGGTAAACCAACCAATGTTGGCAAATATGTTCGCTTTAGTACAACAGTCGGACAGCCGCTTATTGTTT
>CAZQQC010000108.1:0-9926 GCA_964595365.1 uncultured Melioribacter sp. | reverse complement strand
TCGATGAGTCATAGAGTGAGATCCAATTTCGAAACCCGCTTCGTTCATTTCTTTGATCTGCTCCGGAGTTAGAAGACTTGGATTTCCGGTTATCACTTTGTTATTCCAAAAATCTATTTTGATCTTAGGATCCCCGATGACAAACACCACGGCATTCCATCCAAAGTCCTTCAACATCGGGAATGCAATCTTATACACTTCTTCATACCCATCATCGAAAGTTAATATGACGGGTTTTTTAGGCAGCGATATTTTGCCTTCGATGAATAGAAGATAATCTCTAAAAGTAATCGGTGTGAAACCCCATTTATCGAGCAGTATCAAATGTTTACGGAATTCATCCTTACCGACATTAATCCAATGAGACTGTGCGGAGCCTCTTTCATCTACTATTTTATGGTACATAAGTACCTTTATGTTATGGTATTGCTTATGCAAGTTCTTTCCATCATCGCCGATCGCGATCATTTCGCTATAACCTCTGCCATATTATTAAATGTTTTTTTCTGTCTGCTTAAAATTGTTTGGTATGATTCATTCATTTTAGCAGATATTATTTTCCAATCGTATGTAGAACAAATCAGATCGTATCCGTTTGAGCTTAATGTTTTTCTCATCGTAATGTTATTAAGAAGTTCGACGGCACGAAGAGCAAAATATTCCGGATTATCTTCGATCAATACCGATTCGCTGTCAACAACGTTTATACCTTCGCAACCGATACTTGTGGTAATAACCGGTTTTTTCATCGCGAGAGCTTCCAGCACTTTTAATCTTGTTCCCCCGCCCATTCTTAAAGGCACAACATATAAACTTGAACGCCATACATAGGGACGAACGTCGTCGACAAAACCTGTTACTATTACATTGCTCGATGACCTGTCTTGCAGGCATTTTGGGGGGCTGTTTCCAACTATGTAAATTTTGGCTTCAGGAATTTTCTTTAATATTAGCGGAAATATTTCATCAAGGAAGTAAAGCATGCCGTCGTAATTTGGAAAGTAACCCATCATTCCTGTGAATACCATTGAGTATGGTTCAAGTTTATAAGTCAGCGGTGTAAAGTAGGATGTATCAACACCGTTCGGCATTAAGAATTTTGGAATATGTGGAACATCTTTATTCAAAATGGTCCGGTCTCTTTCGGAAACAACAAAAATTGCATCCATCTTTTTACAAGCGGCAATTTCCTCTTCGTACGCTTTTTTATATTCCCTATAATAATGTACCCGCCTCAAAGAATTTTGCTGATACTTCCACATTCGGAAGAGATTATCATATTCGATGTTGTGTTCGTCAAGAATTTTAATCGCATCTGTGTTCAACTCGAAATTTCCCATGATAGGAAATTCCATTTGAACAATATCAAAATCCTCTACGCTTAAAATCTCATCGAGTTTTTTCTGCATCTCTTTGCTTTTGGAAAAAAGAGAGAAAAAACTTCCCGAAGTCCACAGCGCATAAAACTGAGCTACTCTTCTGTACGACCAACTCCACGGCGGATCTACAATATGAGACGCTTTTACCTTTGAACCGAAATGATCGGTCAGTAATCTAAGCTCGTTTTCTCTGCCGAATGAAACGAAAGTAACATCGTTGTTTTGAGCTATGCCTTTCAGAAGATGATAGATACGCAGCGCTCCTCCAAAATTTGGTGGCACCGGGCAATATGGCGATAGATGGAGTATCTTCATTTGTACTACCTCTCTTTTTGTTCCTTATCAACTATTGTTCAAGTTTGTGGATTTTTACTTTTTATTGAACGTAAATCTTAAGTTTCAACCTGCACATGATCGTTCGTCGTTTGACGAGTAAATACTATTGGTAAAAAATCGCGCAGCAATTACAGATAAAAGAAAAATTGGTATTTCGATTACGATTCTATCCCACTTGGTTTTGGGGTCCTGGAAAAACCTGAACAGCCATTCGAAGCCGGTTTTTCTAATGAACAGCGGCGCTCTTTTTCTTTTTTCAGAGAGGAAATCGAAGAAACCCCCTACAGCAAAGCAAACCGTGCTGTTTAATTGTTCGGCAATCTTATCGACAAACATTTCCTGTCTTGGCGAGCCCGTTGCTACCAATAAAATATCCGGCGAAATTTTTTTTATTTCTTCAATCAATTTCGATTCCTCGTCACTTGAAAAGAAACCCGAATGAAAACCTGCTATTTCCAATCCCGGGTATTCTCTTTCCAGTCTAAACACACATTGTGTTATAACTTCTTGTGTAGCGCCGAGAAGATAAATTTTAGATCCCGTCTTCCGTGCTGTTTTAAGTATTAAAGGTGTAAAATCTGTTCCGTTCAAATTTTCTTTTACAGGTTTAGAAAAAATTTTACCGGCAATTTTTAAACCGCTGCCATCGGGCAGTACCAAATCCGCATTGTTAATTGTTTTAGCAAATAAGGGATTTTTTCCGGCTAAATAAATTGTATGCACATTTGTAAAGAAAACCTTTCTGGATTTTCGATTATTTTTTCTCGTTAAAAAACTACGTACTATTTTCAACGCAGTTTTTTTAGTTAGGTTATCGAAGCGGACGCCAAAGAAGTAAGTTTTATGATAAGCAACTACAGTTTCCCAAAACTTAGTTTCGCTATCTTTATGCGTTGCCTTGTCTGTGATTACTTTTAAATTTTTTGTGGTTATCATATTCTAAGCTGCTTTCGATAGAGTTTTATTCGGTTCTCCTGTTAACTCTCTATTTAAATTTGTTAAGGTAGGAATAAGCCCGCAAAATGTACCGAGCACAATCATGTTACGGTAATAAGTAAGCTGAAGATCGTAATAAGAAACGACCAGTTGATTAACAATTGCAATTACAATCACGATGCAGAATGATTTTAAATAAGGATCGTTAAGCTTAGTATATAAAAAGGCGCATTTGAAAATAAGCGCATCAAAAAAGAACCAGAAAATGAAAAAGCCAATCGCCCCGGTTTTGACAAATATCCACAAAATTTCATTGTGTGGTATATAATCGCGAAGAGGAAAAATTATGTCCGGCAACGGAATAAGATTTTTATATTTATTTCCGAAACCGATTCCTGTAATGGGACTGGTCGTTTTTATTGTATACGCTAAATTATAACGTTCAAAATCTCTGTATAAATTGGAAAGGTACCTTTCATCATCTTTTTCGGGGCTAATGCTGGATTTTATAAGCTTGAGAGGGGAAGCTAACCTACTTTCACTTTCCCAAAAGACAGCTGAATAGACAGCCGCTATCAAAAAGAAAACCATTACAAAGTTAAAAAGTTTTATCCGTTCTTCATTCTTCAGCATTAGTGCAAATGCAATCAACGATACAAACAAACCCGCATAGGCAGCTCGCCGCTGCCCGGTGTAAAATCCTAAAATTAGAATTGGTAATAAAACGAGTAGAACATCGCGCTG
This sequence comes from uncultured Melioribacter sp., assembly GCA_964595365.1. GTDB lineage: Bacteria > Bacteroidota > Ignavibacteria > Ignavibacteriales > Melioribacteraceae > Fen-1258. The sequence continues at coordinate 6,531 of CAZQQC010000108.1, read as the reverse complement.
TTTTTTATTGCTTTTTAACAAAGCGAGACTTATAAGAAAAATTATCAAAAGTGTAGCAAATACCGGATCTTCATGGTTTGTTAGAGTTTCATAACCTCCATTGCTGAACCCTAAAGCAATAAAACGCACAATTCCCTGAAAAGCTTTTATAACTACGCCGGCAATCAGAATCCACATTATAATTTCTAATTGTCTTTTGGTCTGGATAATCTGCGGTATCATAAAAAACAAAAACCCAAAGTAGAAAAGAGCTCTAAGTTCCCACAATGCAGGTAAAAATGTTCCGCCCGACATCATTCCGTTAGCAAAGGAAAGAATAAGGCTTGCAAGAAAAATTAAGGCAAGTCCCCACTCCTGTATGTGTTGTATTCTTGTTCGTTTTCGCACGCTTACAGATACAAACCAGGCAAGCAGCATAAGAATGAGATGAAGTTCAACAGGGTTAATCACTCCCGCCGAAAAGTAAGGTATATATGAATTCTCTTTTAAATTTTTGAAATAGTCCATTCTGAAAGTGACAGGATTAAAGCCGGGAATATTAAACTGGTCGAAAAACAACACCATAAAAAAGAAAACATAAAACCCCCAGTCTATTCTGTAAAATGTTATAAGGAAGATAGAGATTACAGTTACGAAACCTGCGGCTGCAACAATATTACCTCCAGTCTTGAGCAGGAGTGTGCAAGCAATTATAGAAACCGCCAATGTAACCAGAGCAACAGCTGTTTTATCCGCAGCCATGTAATTTAAAAATCTGCCTCTGTTGTATGTTATGATGTCCACATTCATCCGCAAACTTTGTTTATTATGCAAAGGGAAATTGCATATTGAGCATTTTATAAAGAATGAAGAGAGTCTGTAGAAGTGCTATTGCTGCTACGACTGTGTATTTAACTGCTTCGGATTTCCAGTTAAATTTTCCTAAAATTATTGCTGCAAAAGAAAATCCGATTAAAACTAAAATCATTTGCATAGGTACAATTCCTAAAAGTCATTATCATTTATTTTATTCATCACAAACCCGATAACATTTTTTTCGTTAATGCGGCGGAATAAACGGTTGATATCACCACGTTTTGTTCTACTGGATTCGACAACAACTATTAAACCGTTGAGTTGATTTGCAATTAGTGTCGGAAAATTTTTCTCGTCAACGGAAGACAAATCAACAACTATGAATTCAAAAGTCCGCAATAACGAGTAAGCTATTATGCTGAAGTTAATCAGTCTGTTCGGAGGTAATTTTTTAAAATTACCTGCCGGAAGTACAGATAAGTTTTCAATTTGGGTAGAAGTAACGCATATTTCGTCACCAATCAGCGCGTCTGTAATGCCAGGGGACATAGGAGTTTCGAATACTTCGTGAACCCTCGGCTTGTTGATGTTGAGATCAATAAGCACAGTTTTTCTCTGGGAGCTTAATGATAATGCCGTTGCAAGATTACATGCTGTTGTAGTTTTTCCTTCGCCGCTATTCGGGCTGGTTACACCGAGCATGTACTTCATTTCTTTATGATTGCCGTTATTTATAAACAACGAATAATTAAAACAATTATATAATTGATAGGCGACAATATTTTCGTTCACAGATTTACTGGGCACAGAACTAAAGACCACCGGTTTTAAATGTTTTTTCATTTCAATATTTAATAATTCATCTTTCTTAGAATCATTATTTGATTCCTTTCCCCCGTCATTATCGACTGCAGTATTTATCAAATGATCGGTTAATTCATAACTGCTCATTTTTATTTCCCTTTCATAATCCGGTTAATCTTTTTTGTTTTTGTAAGCAGGCAGATAAGCAAGCACGGGCTTGTCGTAAACTTCAATGTCGCGCGTTGTTCTTATTCTTGTATCGAACAGTTCCATAAAGCCCGCAGCTAAGAAACCGATAAACAAACCGAGACCAATTCCTCCTCCTATCAATAAAAGTTTATTTGGTTTTGCAGGATGAATAGGATACTGCGGTGGATCAATAACAATATATTGCTGAACTCCTTTTTCTCCGAGGTCGCGGTTGGTTCGTGCCTGTTCCAATTTTATTTTCATGTCGTTATAAAGTTTATTGTATACTTCGTATGTAGATCTTATATCTTCGTTCTGATTTTTGCTGATCTCGGCGCTGCGTATCGTACCGATAACATTACTGTTCTGTTTTTGAAGATCCCAAACTTGATTTTGCAGCCTGGTGAGTTCGGATTCTATTGTGTGTTTCATCCTGCCAGTTAAATCGGAAATTTTTGATTGAAGTGCCGTAACATCCGGAAAGTTGGATGTATATCTTTTCGAGAGATCTTCATACTTGCTAAGAAGCGATCTCAATTCATCGGCGTCAGGTACATTCAGGAATACAACTTTATAATAGTTAGTAATTGTATTCGAATTTTCAAAATTTGGTGTTGTGCTGCGAAGAATCTTGAGAGCAGATTGGTAGCTCGAAATTTTTGCTTCTATGGTTCCAACTTGCGATTCCAATTCGCCGATACGCGCTGAGAGACCGTAGTTATCTCCCCCCGGCAAAACGCTCGATCTAACAGTTTCAATGTACTGCTGTTGACTTTGACCAAATTTATCAGCAAGGTCTTTCAATTTATTTTCAAAAAATTCAACGGCAAGCTCATTTTCTTTGTTATTAACCTCGAGCCGTTTTTTGATAAACAACCCGGATAAAATGCGTGCGCCGTTTTGTGCACGCCCCGGTACCGGATCGTAAAAATTAATGATAAATAAATCCGACCCGCGTAAATCCGTTTCAATATTATCCTTTACTTCTTTAATAATCTCTTCTTTTTGTTCTTTGGTTCGTGCCATCTTGTTCATACCAAGACTGTCTATCAGCGAAAGAATAGTAGGACGGCTGCGAACAATTTCGTTGAAATCTCTTAATCTATCGTCCGAAGCCGCTGTTACCGCCATTGTGTAGCTAACCAGTGGATTTAACACCGCATCTTTTTGAACCGATATCGTAATTGACGATTTATATTTCTGAGGAAGTATAAATGCGCCCAGAATACATACTATACGTATAAATATAAACGGGTATAAGAAAAATTGTTCCCGTCTTCGTAATACCGCCATTATTTCATCGATGGTAAACTGCGGGTATCTTAACATAAGCCCGGCCCTTTCCGATTTATAGATATAGTACACATAAAAGATTTGTGCCAAACAAAACAGGGCGTTTGTAAAATGATTTTGTTGAATTTTGATGGGATTTGTTAGATCTAATTTTTTGCCGCTATCACCAAAATTTTTTCGATGTATATAACGGCACCACACTTTATTATGTCTGTGTGTAAAAAATATTCAATATTAGGTGACATAAATCAAAAACAGCTTTGTTGTGTCCTTCATAAGCACAAGTAACCATCATTATTTTTTTGCAACACATCTTATCTGCACAAAAACTTGTTTTTCTTGAAAGGCATATTGTTTGCTAATACTTATGCTTAAATGACTAATTCTAAATAACGCGAAATGAGAAATTCAAGACTACATTTTTTATTACTGCTTATTATCCCTGCGGTTTTAATATTAACCGGTTGCAGCAGCAGCAGTAATTTTTCAAAAGGTTATGCTCAAACCTTATTTAATAATTCGAATGTCGGGTCACTGGGCGAACGGAATCTTAAAAGTATGGCAAAAGATACTTTATCATATAGTAAGCAGGATATTATTAAGTCCGGCGATCAGTTACAGGTCTCGGTCTGGGGATATCCTGAATTCAACACTACTACAACTGTAAAAGATTACGGTACTGTTACAATACCGTTGATCGGCGATGTTATGGCTGCAGGGTTAACTACCGATAGGTTCACCGTTGAGGTAAGCAAAAAATTAACACAATATGTTAAAGGCGAACCTAAAGTAACCATTTCGCATATCGACATGAATAAACGCATAAGCGTTATGGGTGCGGTTAATAAACAGGATAATTACACATCGCTTTCCGACGTCTCCCTTGTTGAAATTATTTCTGCTGCAGGTGGTCCAATGCCGGATGCAGATCTGGGGCACGTTAAAATTTTTATGAAGGGAAAAGTAAGCGACGTTATGGAAGTTGATCTTGCAAAACATTTAGAACAGGGAGACATGGAAAACATTCCAAAAGTTAAATCCGGGGATACTGTCTTTGTACCAAGAAAAGAAAACGTAATGAGAGACCTTTCCGATTTTACGCGCGATGTTCTTTTGCTATTTGGTTTTCTCAGAGTGCTGTATTAAATGATGAAAATAAAAAATTTCATATTGATAATAATTTTTTTCATTAGCGAGTGTGCTGCTGCTCAGAAAATTATTGTACCTGCTATAAGAGGTGCAAGAAATACAGCTATGGGCGATGCTCTAATTTCGGAATCGGGCGACATAAGTACGGTCTATCTAAATCCTGCATCGCTTACCTTTTTAAGAGAAAATTCATTGTTTATTAACCACGGTCAATTAAATAATAGCCTGGGTATGACCGAAAATTTTGCGGTTCCGCTGGTCAAGTTAAATACGTTTGCTCTTTCCGTTGGTTTAGAATCGTACAATTTAGGATACATCGGGAAAAATTCTGCGTTTCCCGGGCAGAATATTTTTGAGTTTGGTTATAATATTACTGCAGCCACAAATGCCATTGCACCAACATTCAGTATTGGAACCACAATTGGATTTCGATATGGCAAAACAAATTACTCAAAGACATGGGCGGCTTCCTATTCTTTAGGAATTAATTATTCCCCCTCTGCCGATATTAATTATGGTCTCGCATTAAGCGGTTTCGGAAACGACATTAAATATTCACAGGTTGATACCGTTTTATCTGCTGAAAGAAGAAACCCCGGTAAAAGTTTAGTAGTAGGTGCATCAATGAAATACCCGTCTGCTTCTTCATTAAGAAGAACAGTTTTTGTTTTAGCTCTAGCAAACGAAAAAATATTCGGCAAGTCCGGTTTATTGTATAAAGCCGGCATTGAATTAATACCGTGGCAGTTTTTGAGTCTTAGGCTTGGATATGTTTTAGGTCCGAATGTTAGCGAACCGCGCTTCGGTATGGGAATAAACTATCGTGCTCTTTTCTTAGAATATGCTTTTAGCGGTGGACCAAATCCTGTTATACTTCAACAATTTTCTGTATCCATAAGGATATAAAATGATAATCAAATTTATCGGAACTAAGACGGATTAAAAATGACCACTGCATTAGATAATACGTGTTTGCAGAAAATAATAAAGGGTTTGTGATGTTCAAAATAAATTTAATAGCTTTTTTATTAGCGATGTGTCTTTCTTTGGCTTCTACTCCGTTGATAATAAAATTAGCGATGAGAATTGGAGCTATTGATAAACCGGATAGCAGAAAGATTCATAAAACACCTACTCCGCGGCTAGGGGGAGCGGGAATATTTGTAAGTTTTATTTCCACACTAATTATTGTAGAATATTTTTCCCATCAAGCAAATGTACTCGGTTTGAACAGCAACTTAAACATTCTTCTAATTGCTGTATCACTAACGCTTGTTTTAATAGTGGGTATATGTGATGATATATGGAATTTGAAACCCGGGCAGAAATTCCTTTTTCAATTGATAGCGGCAACGCTAATCTATTTCGCCGGTTTTCAAATCTCAACTATTACAAATCCATTTACAGGACAATTTTTTCAACTTGGAATTTTTTCTTTCCCGTTAACGATTCTATGGATAACGGGTATTACAAATGCCTTTAACCTGATTGACGGGTTAGACGGATTAGCAACCGGAATAGCAGTAATTGCCGGTCTAACAATTTTTGCAATTTCTCTTTTAAATAATGATATAACCTCAGCAGTAATTGGAATAACATTAGCCGGTTCATTGTTCGGATTTTTACGTTTTAATTTTAATCCCGCTAAAATTTTTCTTGGTGATTCAGGAAGTCTTTTTGTAGGATTTTCACTTGCCGTCCTGTCAATTCAAAGCTCTACAAAAGGGTCAACTGCATTCTCAATAATAATTGCTCTACTTGCTCTCGGCGTTCCAATTATCGATACATCGATGTCGATGCTGAGACGTATGCTGGCATGGTTCCTTCCGGGTCAGAAGGCAAAGAGTTCGATAACAAAAAAACTTTATTCTATGTTTCTGCCGGATAAAAGACACATCCATCACCAACTTTTGGCTTCTGGGTTTTCTCATCGAACTACAGTTATTATGCTGTATCTCGTTTCGTCTGCTTTCGGAGTATGTGCCGTTTTAGTTACTGCCGGTCGTTTGAATGCTTCTTTAATAATAATCGGTGTCATAATTTTTTTAGCATTTGCTGCAAAAAAATTGGGTTACAAAGAAATGGCGCTTTTTAGAAATGGAATACTTTTAAAATTTTACAGCTTAACAATATTAAAACATTCTACACTACAATTTTTTCTTGATGCTTTATCAATCATGGCGTCTTTAACGCTTTCCTATACTTTAACTATCTCGACCTTCAAACCGGTTTTTTTTAATGCCGGTACACCGGAATTAGTTACAGCAGGAGGTATAATTATAATTCAACTTGGAGCATTTA
>CAZQQC010000107.1:0-9965 GCA_964595365.1 uncultured Melioribacter sp. | reverse complement strand
TGTTATTAAAATAAAAATAATTCCTTCCGGGGGTTCCTCAAGATTTTTGAGTAGAGCATTTTGCGCTTGGTCGTTCATCAAATGTGCATCGAGTATAATCACCGGGCGATGCTCAATATCATCCAACCGAACAGAAATAAATTTTCTTATTTCACGTATACTACTGATCTTAATCGTATTCGAATCTTCAATAAAAATCTTATGATAAGGATTAAGAGATTTCTTTTTAACTTCGAGTGCTATATTTTCAACAACTTCTTTCGATAACTTATCGAGAGAAGAGTCATCACTTCCCTCCCCTTTACCTCGTGGTAAAGGGAAGATTAACTTAACGTAAGGCTCTTGCAACAAAGCAATTTTGGAAAGTACTTTATCACACGATTCTTTTTGTAAACTACTACGATTTAAGAGCTTCGAAAATTGAATAGCAATATTGAATTTTCCAACGCCATCCTTTCCGTAAAAAAGAAAGGCGTGTGGAACACGCCTCGATTCATATATCTTGGTCAAGAGCTCTGTGGCTTTGTCTTGTTCAATTACTTCCGACCATAATTCATTTATCATAACTTTTAATTCTATGATTTGAATTCATCATCATCGGTATAAAAGAAATCTTCATCGCTTGGGTAGTCGGGCCATATATCTTCGATTGATTCATACGGCTCGTCCGAGTCTTCCAGTTCCTGAAGATTTTCTACAACTTCTATAGGTGCACCAATGCGTTCAGCGTAATCTAATAGTTCTTCTTTTGTTGCCGGCCACGGAGCGTCATCTAGATAGGATGCTAATTCGACGGTCCAAATCATTGTCAATTCTCCTGAAAATGGTTTCTATTTTTTGACAATTTCGAAAATACTTACATCGTCAAATATAAAATTTCTTGGGTCTAATGGTATTCCATCATGTCTAACTTCGTAGTGAAGATGTGGACCTGTGGATAGTCTTCCGGAATTTCCGGTGAAAGCAATTATATCCCCTCTTGAAACTTTTTGTCCTTGTTTAACATTAGTTTTTTCAAGATGAGCATAAATAGTACGATAATTAAAACCATGGTTTATTTCTACAGAAAGCCCGTATCCGCCTCGCCATCCAACAAAGTCAACAATTCCGGCGCCCGGCGCATAAACTTTTGTACCAACATCTGTGATTATATCAACGCCGTTATGCATACGCATAATCTTTAATATAGGATGCATTCTCATTCCAAAATCATTTTCAACCGTGCCTTCACTCGGTTTTATTGCTGGAATATTATTATACAATTGTTCATTCTCTTTAAGAGTCTTTTCGATTTCTTCATAGTTATTAGTTTCCAGCTTTACTTTGAGAGACACTTTATTCACATAAGAGTCTAACTTGTCTAGAAAATTATCGAGGTTTCCTGTGCCAGCTGTTTTGATCGGTTCAAAAACATTTCCGCCAGTACCATATAGATTATCATCTTGAGGGATTGGATCAAGATCCGCTTTCAATCTTAGGTCATGGCTTTGATAGGATAAAGCCGAAATTCTTTCATCAAGATTCTTATACTTTTCTAAAAGCAGATCAAATTTTTCTCTAAGCACAGTGTTATTCTTTTTTAGGGCTTTTACTTCGGAATCCGGGTTAATAAATTCGTTAAAAACAACAAACGTACCGAATACGAAGAATGAAACAAGCACTGAAAAGAATAGGACTAGAAATACGAATTTTTTATAGAAATTGCGTATTTCTACAAATTTCAGTTTTGATTTTGAAAAGTAGTAAAATTTTTTCATGGCAAATTAACGTGCGAAAATAATAAAACAAGCTCCTGTAGTCAAGTGCAAATATGTTTGTGTTCTACTCAAAATCGTGTTCAAAATAATCGACGGAGCGGTTCACTTCATCTGTTTTTTTTCTAATTTTTTCTGTGATTCTTTGCTGAAGAACTTTTGCTGCATCATATCCGTAATGTTTTAACAAATAATTTAATGCAATTATTTCCGAGATCACTGTTATATTTTTCCCGGGAATTATAGGTAGTTTAACATAAGGTATGTCGACATCCATGACAGAAAGAAAAGAATCATCCAGACCGGTCCTGGTGTATTCAGCTTTGTCGTCCCAAATTTCCAGCTCAATAATAACTTCTAAACGTTTTTGAAATCTAATTGCTCTAACGCCAAACATGCTTTTTATATCGATAATGCCGATACCTCTCAATTCCATGAAATGTTTTACAAGATCGGTACCGGATCCCATTAAAATACCTTCCCCCTTTTTTGTAAGTATAACGACATCATCGGCAACTAAACGATGTCCTCTTTCTACAAGATCCAAGGCTACTTCGCTTTTTCCAATTCCGGATTTTCCAACGAACAGCATTCCAACACCGTAGACGTCAACAAACGAACCATGTATAGATAACCGCGGCGCAAATTGATCATCCAAAAAATCGCCGATGACATAAATTAGTTTAGTTGTAGAATAACTTGTTCCAAAAATCGGCATGCCGGCTTTGTTGGCTAACTCTATCATTTCTGTAGAAGGTGAATTGTCGTTAGTTATAATGAAACATGGTATTTCGTACTTGAAAATCTTTTCCAACGATTTTATTCGTTCTTTTACTGGAAGACTTTTTAAATATCTCATTTCCGTATTCCCGAAAACCTGGATGCGGTTGAATGAGAATAGCTGAAGAAACCCCGCAAGCGGTAAACCGGGCCTGTGCAGGTTTTGATCTTTTATTTCCCGATCAAATCCAACACGTTTGTTTAGCAATTTTATCTTGAACCTATCTTTTGTGTTGTTGTAGAAGAACTCTACCGTTATACTTTCTTTTAGACTGATATTTTTTTCGTCAATCTTCATTCTTTTTTCTTGTTAATCGTTTAGTCTTAATTTTAGCTAATTGCTTACGTATTTTTTCGACAGCTCCGATAACGGACTTTTCAAATTCTTCGCTCGATTCTATAACGGTAATTGTTTTACCGGGCAAATTTAATATGATTTCCGAGGTTTTAATACTGTTTTTCGGATGAGTGTAGCTCAATATAATGTTTACACCCTGAATTTGATCGTTAAATTTTTCGAGAGATTTTACTTCGCTCTTAATAAAATCTTTTAGCGAATCTTTTGCACGAAACTTACGCGATGTTATTTGAATGTTCATGTCGACTCCTTTAAGATTTTGGATGTGCTTTCTTATATGATTTTTTTAGCCGCTCTACGCTAACGTGAGTATAAATTTGTGTTGTTGAAAGATTTTCGTGCCCGAGAATTTCTTTCACTGCCATTATATCTGCTTCGTTATCCAGCATATGGGTTGCAGCACTGTGACGAAGAATGTGCGGACTTTTTTTATCAATGTCCGTTACCTTTGAAAGGTACTTCTTTACTAAACGATAAACATAATGGCGTGTAATGCGCTTGCCATCTTCATCCAGGAATAGTGGAACCGGATTTAATTTTTTTGTCAGAGAATTCAAATATTCCTTTAAAACTTCGGCCGATTTAGATCCGAGTGGGACAACACGAACCTTAGCACCTTTGCCAAAAACACGGATACTCATTCCATAAAAATCAATATCACCTAGATTTAACGAACATAGTTCCGAAACACGCAACGCACAACCGTACAATAATTCGAAAATAGTTTTAATCTGGCTCGCTTCTTCAACAGTATTTTCCTTATCAACCAAACTAAAAATTTCTAAATAAGAATCAACATTGATAATTTCCGGAAGTTTTCGTTTGACCTTCGGATTCGGAATCTTACCGATAGGATTTTTTTCAATGTATTCGTTTCTTATTGCAAACAAGAAAAATCGCCTCAGTGACGATAGTTTTCTTGAGATTGTGCTTTTCGTTGATTCATTTTCATTGAGATGAACGATGAAATGACGTATCGTTCGTTCGGTAACTCGATCTATTGAATTGATCATTTGCTCGTTACAGAAATTCACAAATTCATTGATGTCGCGTGAATAAGCTTCAAGAGTGTTTTCGGAAGCGCGTGTTATTCCCGACATTTCCGAAAGCATTTCATCTGCAACCTTTTTTAGAGCGAGTTGCTTCATTCGCAGTGTTTTAATGATTAGTATTCTTCTTCGGAATAACTTGCTTCTTCCTTTTCTTTCGATTTCGGAAGAGTCCAGCTGGCAAAATCGCAATCGGGATATCTGTTGCATCCGTAAAATATTTTACCGCGTTTTGTTCTGCGTGTTATTACTTCTCCGTCATTGCATTTAGGGCATTTCAAACCAAGAGTAACAATTTTTGTGAAATCGCAATCCGGATATTTTTCGCAGCCCATAAATCTTCCAAATTTTCCTTCGCGGAACACAGTTCTCGAACCGCACTTTGGGCAGACTTCGCCTGTGTATTCCGGCTCGCCACCGTTCGGGCCAAATTCTTTAAGCGATTTTATGTTTTTGCATTCAGGATAATTTGTGCATGCAAGGAATTTACCGTAACGACCGATTTTAATATCCATGTCGCTGCCACATTTATCGCACTTAATTTTTTCAAGGTTGGATTCAACTTCGTTCAAAGTCTTTGAGAACGGTTCGTAGAAATCATTCAACACATTCAGATAACCTATCTCTCCTTCTGCAATTGAATCAAGCTCCTCTTCCATCTTTGCGGTAAAGTTCACATTAAAAATATTTGAGAAATATTTAACCAATATTCCATTAACCTTTCTACCAAGCGGAGTAGGAACAAGTTTCCGTTCGATCTGCTCAACATATTTGCGGTCAACGATTGTTCCCATAATCATTGCATAAGTGCTTGGGCGACCGATGCCGTTGCTTTCTAATTCTTTGATCAATGAACTTTCGGTGTATCGAGGAGGCGGTTTTGTAAAATGCTGGTTTGGTGAGAGCTCCTGTAGATTCATTTTCTGATCAATTGTTAATCCTGCCGGAATCAATCCTCCGCTTCCGTTCTGATCATTTTGATCCTCAAGTTCTTCATCGTACAATGTTAGAAATCCATCGAACAAAATTGTTGTTCCGGAACTTCTGAAGGTATATTCATCGGCAGAAATACTAACAGTCGTAGTTTCCAACCGCGCCGATTCCATCTGGCATGCAATGAAACGTTTCCAGATTAGTTCGTACAATTTAAACTGCGCTTCATCCAAATATTCTTTTACAAATTCGGGTGTATATTTCAAAGACGTTGGCCTGATCGCTTCGTGAGCATCCTGAACATTCTTTTTGTTCTTCGGCTCATAACTCTTAGGAACATCCGGCAAATAATTTTTTCCGTATCGGTTGCCTATAAATTGACGCGCTTCCGATACAACTTCTTCACTTAACCTTGTAGAGTCGGTTCTCATATAGGTAATCAAACCTGTCGTACCTTCCGAACCAATATCTATGCCCTCGTACAAATGCTGAGCAATCATCATTGTTCTTCGCGGGCGGTATCTTAGCTTGCGGGAAGCTTCAACCTGTAAACTGCTTGTGATAAAGGGCGGATATGGATTTCTCCTGCTCTCTTTTTTAGTTAGATCCGAAATGTGATAATTGCTTTTCTGTTTTAAACTTTCAACTATTTTGGAAGCTAATTCTTGCCCCGAGATTGCAAAGTTTGTTTTTAAAAACTCTTCCCAGTCTTCCTCTGTCATCCGGGGTTTCGGAGGAATTTTAATTTGTTTTCCGTTTACCTCGTATAATCTTGCTTTTATTACTTCCCCTTTTTCAGTTGTGAAGACTGCAACAATAGACCAGTATTCCGTAGCAATAAATTTTTCGATTTCTTCTTCCCGTTCGCAAATTAGTCTCAATGCAACGGATTGAACTCTTCCGGCAGACAAAGAACTGCCGTAAGCTTCAATTACAGCTTTCCACAGAAAAGGACTGACTTTGTAGCCTATGATTCTGTCCATAACACGGCGTGCACGCTGGGAAATTACAAGGTGTTCATCAACTTCTATGGGATTCTTCAAAGCTTCGTTAACAGCTTTTTTTGTGATCTCGTTAAAAAGAACGCGTTTAATTTTTTCTTCTGCGCTTTTCCCCAATACATCAACAACATCCTGGGCAATTGCTTCTCCTTCGCGGTCGGGGTCGGTTGCAACATAGATTGTTTTCGATTTCGAAGCGAGCGATCTGATTTTTTTTATAACATCACCTTTGCCGCGTATATTTACCAACGTTGGCTCAAAACCATTCTCAATATCAATTCCAAGTTTCGTTTTAGGTAGGTTTTTAATGTGGCCTACAGTTGCTTCAACTATATAATTTTTTCCTACATATTTATTTATTGTCTTAGCCTTTGAGGGAGATTCGACTAGAATAAGGTCTTTGCTCATTTTCGAATTACCTTTCAATTAACAGTATCTGATGAGTACAGGGTTCTTCTGCTGCCCGGAAGAATGCTCGAATCATAATCTACTAACGAGAGCAAGATAATCCAGTTGATTTCTTTTCGCGTGATTCTATTTTCGGGAAACAATTCAATCTGTTCCAATATAGATTCAAGATTAGAATAGTCCAGCAGACCAACATTTATTAGATGTAGTAGATAATTGTAATTGTCAATTCCTAGAATTTCTTTTTCATCTTCAGATAACATTCTAATATTTTTTTCTGTTTCGGTTTTTGCTTTGGCTCCAATCTTTTTTCTGGAAAGTATTTTATCATAGATCAAACTAAAAGCAATACCCAAAATTTTCTTATCGAAGTGTTTACTGTTCATAAAAGAGCGGTTAACTTCTTCAAGAGACGAATTGTTGCTCAATCCTTCCAGAATCTTTGCCAATATTTCTATAATTCTTGTCGGCATACTTATTATCCTCACCCCTTAACTTGCTTCCAAAACTTTCTGACTAATCTATCTTCCTCTTGTTTCATAATTTTTTTTCTGTTAGAGTTTTTATCGTCGTAGCCAATTATGTGTAATATACCATGAGTCAATAATCTGAGCAATTCATTATCGACCGAAACGCGAAAAAGTTTGCTGTTTTTTTTTGCTTCGGGCAAAGATATGAAAATTTCACCGTCTAAATTATCCCTTTCGCTCGAATAATCAAAGGTGATTATGTCTGTACAGTAATTGTGTCCTAAATGTTTTTTGTTAAGTTCTAAAATAGTCTCCGAAGAGACGAAATTAACTTCCATTCCGGCAAAACCAATATTAAGCTCCTGGCATAACATAGACAAAATTTTATGTACCTTCCGTTTGTTCAACACAAAATCTTTTTCAACATTAACAAAAACATTCTTCAATTCAATTACCAGTCTGTTTAATAATTATTTACTGATGTTACGTAAGGTTTGGACTTAACAAACAAATTTTTTGACGTTTCAGAAAAAGTAGTCGTTTTACAATCATATTTTTCATTGTAGATCAAGCCCTTTACGTAAGACGGGTTATTTAGTAAATCCGGCAATTAAAGACGTCTCTCCGAAAAGTGATATAGCTTTCTGAAACTGAGAATCGTACTGAAGTAATGTAAGATACCATCCGTTGTTTTTGAATATGTCTCTGGCAACAAAAGCTTTTAACCGGGCCCGAATTTCTTCCTTATCGGCAAAATATCCTTTCGAATCAAATTTAACTTTTAGAGATCTGGCAAATTTTATAAAACTCTGCATTTGTTCTTCGCCGATCCGGAACCCCTTGACAAACTTCTGCAGATCGTTTTGATATTGACTTTTGATCTGACTACCGTTTTTATCCATCATTTTTCTAACGAACCGGTAATAAGCATTGTTCTTTCTTAATTCTACGGAATAATTCGAAACTTTTTGATTCTCAACAAAATAATCCGGGGTTATGCCTCCTCCGCCGTAGACAATTCTTCCGCTTGCAGTTTTATACTTAGGTTTTATAGAATCTTTTTCCGTTTTATGATCCACATTGGCACCTTGTGGTTCTTGTCGACCCATTATTTCTTCGAAGTACTTCTTTTTATCTTTATAGCTTCTTTGAATTTCCCGACCGGACGGCGTATAATACCTTGCGATAGTAATTCTAACGGCAGAACCATCGGAGAGTTCAAACGCCCGTTGAACGAGTCCTTTTCCGAAAGTTGTCTCGCCTACTATCAATCCTCTGTCCCAGTCTTGAATTGCACCGGAAACAATTTCACTTGCCGATGCTGTTCCGCGATTAACCAAAACGATCAGCGGAATTTTTTCGTAAGGATAAGTTTTAGATGCTCGAAACTCTTCGTCAAAATTTTTTATTCTTCCTTTAGTGTAAACGATCATTTTATTACCGGCAATGAATAAATCGGCAACTTTTGCTGCTTGGGTTAAATACCCGCCGGGATCGTTCCTCAAATCTAAGACTAATCTCTTCATTCCTTTCGATGTTAAATCTTTCAGCGCCGTTATCATCTCATCAGTAGTGGTTTCCGAAAAACGGGTCAGGTTAATGTATCCTGTTTCGTTGTCGTACAGTAGAAATGCATCCACCGAGAACAGATTGATTCTATCGCGCACCACATGAAAATTAATTAACGATTTAGACGAAGGACGTAAAATTGTGAGATCTACTGCGATGCCTTTAGCACCACGGAGACGTTTCATGACTTGTTCATTTTTCCAGCCGATGCAATTTGCGCCGTCGATTTTCACAATACGATCGCCTGAAATAATGCCAATGTTCTCGCTCGGCCCGCCGGTTATTGGTGATATCACGGTGATAGTGTCGTTGATAATTTGAAACTCTACGCCGATTCCTTCAAAGTTTCCTCTAAATTCTTCTTCCGATATTTTTTCTTCTTCGGGAGGAATATAAACAGTGTGCGGGTCAAGTTCGCCGAACATTCCTCTTATTGCATCTTCAACTAATTTTTTCCCTTTCACGGAATCAACGTAGTAATCTTCAGTGTAACTAAAAATTTTTTCAAATTTATTCAGCTGTCTTCTTTCCTTAGAAAGCGAATTAGAAAATCTAGTGCCAAGATAAACGCCTATTACAAGTACAAGTAAAAAGATGGGTAGCTGTTTCCAAATATTTTTCATCTTAACCTTTAATTACTTACATTTTATTTTTGAGGACGCATTTGCGGAAACAAGAGTACGTCGCGAATAGACGATTGATTTGTAAACAGCATTACAAGTCTATCTATTCCGATACCAAGGCCTGCAGTCGGCGGCATACCGTATTCCATTGCACGGATAAAATCTTCATCGATTGGTTGAGCCTCCTCATCGCCTTCTTCCCGCATTTTTGCCTGGGCTTCAAAACGGCTTCTCTGATCGATAGGATCGTTCAACTCGCTGAATGCATTGCAAATTTCTCTGCCAAGAACAAATCCTTCAAACCGTTCAACAAGACCTTCTCTGCTTCTATGCTTTTTAGCAAGCGGCGAAAGTTCGATAGGGTAATCGATGACGAATGTTGGTTGAATTAAACCCGGCTGAATCGCCGTTTCGAAAAGAAGATCGATCAGCTTGCCTTTGCTTTCGCTTCCTTCCAAATCGACATTTTTGCTTTTCAAAATTTTAATTACTTCGTTGTTCGATGCGGCAAGAAGATCGATGTCAATTTTGTTTTTTAGTTCATCTATCATCGAAATTCTTTGCCATGGAGGGTTAAAGTTAATTTTGTTTCCTTCAATTTCAAATTCGGTTTTGCCGAAAACATCTTGCGCAAGTCTGGCAATCATATTCTCAACAAATTCCATCATCCACACATAATCTTTGTATGCAACGTACAATTCGAGCATCGTAAATTCGGGATTATGAGTTCTATCCATTCCTTCGTTTCTAAAATCTTTCGAGATCTCATAGACTCCGTCAAATCCTCCAACAATCAGACGTTTGAGATAAAGTTCGTCGGCAATTCTTAAATACAGATCGATATCGTGCGCATTATGATGGGTAACGAACGGCCGCGCAGTTGCACCGCCGTACAACGGCTGCAAAATCGGCGTCTCGACTTCAACTAAATTATTTTCATCCAGATATTTTCTAATTCCGGTAATAATTTTAGAACGCGTCTTGAAAACTTCTTTCACTTCCGGATTAACAATCAAATCA
>CAZQQC010000106.1:0-9969 GCA_964595365.1 uncultured Melioribacter sp. | reverse complement strand
ATTCTTAAACTAAAAAAGAAAATTGATTCTACCTCGTTTCATGTAAAGCCGGCAGTTGAGCTGACGTACATTACTTCACGCGGTAAGTGGTATTTTTATTCGTGGAAAGGTGAAGATGAAAAATCCGGAGGACTGGCAACCAATATCGGAATTCATCTTTTCGATTTACTAATCTGGCTTTTCGGAGAAGTCGTGGGGAATCATGTCTTCCTATCCGATCGGAAGAAGATGAGTGGATTGCTAGAACTGAAAGACGCGAATGTTGTTTGGTATCTATCGGTTGATGAAAATGATCTGCCGGAAAATGCAAAAAATAGCACAAGGCTAACCTACCGGTCAATCAAAATTGATGGGGATGAAATTGAATTCACGGACGGATTCACCGAACTTCATACAAGAGTTTACCAGGAAATTTTAAGCGGCAAAGGTTCCGGTATAATTGATGCATACCCTTCGATTCAAACTGTGTATAATATACGTTTTGCAAAACCTAAACGGCAGGGGAACTTATTTCATCCATTATTGAAGGATGTAAAATTATGAATTACTTTGTGCATGAATCTTCGTTTATAGATGATGGTGTTGAGATTGGCGATGGAACGAAAATCTGGCACTTCTCTCATGTTCAAAAAGGTGCGCGGATAGGAAAGAATTGTGTGCTTGGCCAAAACGTTAACATTGGCCCGAATGCTGTCATAGGAAATTTTGTCAAAATCCAAAATAATGTTTCCGTTTATGAAGGTGTTGAATTGGAAGATTATGTTTTTTGCGGACCTTCGATGGTCTTCACAAATATTATTGATCCCCGAAGCAAATATCCGCAAGCCGGTTCTCGATATTATATTAAAACACTTGTTAAAGAAGGTTCTTCTCTTGGCGCTAATTGCACAATTATCTGCGGTCATACGATAGGCAAGTTTGCATTTATTGGTGCCGGTGCGGTTGTTACAAAGGATGTTCCCGATCACGCTCTGGTAATCGGTAATCCTGCAAAACAAATCGGATGGATCAGCGAAGCCGGGCAAAAATTAATTTTTGACAGAGATGGATTTGCTTACTGCAGTAAATCAAATAAAAAATATAAACTGGAAAATAATAGGGTAACTGAAACTATGTAGAATTAAGATGGTGATACAGGCTATTTGTAAAGTGAAAGCTCGAGTTGAATATACCATTCTTTCTGATTCAAGCAATATTGTAGAAGAATATTTACGAAGGATCAAAAAGAAGACGTTACGATTTTATGAAATTGCTTTGGCTTCTTGCGTAGAAAGTTTCTACCGGATGTTTGCCCCGTTTTGTTCATTTACTTTGATCAGTACTCTGAAACTCCCATTAACATTTAATAAAGGATAATTTAATGAAAGTACCTTTGCTTGATTTGAAGCCGCAGTATCAATCAATTAAAAAAGAAATTGATGAAGCCGTTCAACGCGTGATCGATTCGCAATATTTTATTATGGGCCCCGATGTTGCAAAACTGGAAGAGGAAATTTGTCAATACCTTGGATGTAAAAAAGCTGTTGGCGTTTCATCCGGTACAGATGCTTTGTTGCTGGCTCTTATGTCGATTGGCATTCAGCCGGGCGATGAAGTGATTGTTCCAACGTATTCTTTTTTTGCTACTGCCGGTGTCGTTGCGCGCATGAATGCAACTCCGGTTTTCACAGATATAGATCCGGTAAGTTTTAACATGAATCCTTCCGACTTAGAGAAGAGAGTTACATCGAGAACGAAAGCAGTTATTCCGGTTCATCTCTATGGGCAAAGTGCAGATATGGATGCAATAATGCTGATTGCAAGGAAACATAATTTAAAAGTTATCGAAGACGGTGCGCAGGCTATCGGAGCCCGCTACAAAAATGGAAAATGTGTCGGAACAATTGGAGACATCGGCTGTTTCTCATTCTTCCCTAGTAAAAATCTTGGCGGATTCGGCGACGGAGGAATTGTAACGACGAACGATGAAGCGTTAGGAGAAAAAATGCGCATCATGAGAGTGCACGGCATGGAACCGAAATATTATCACAAAATTATCGGCGGAAATTTTAGATTGGATACTCTGCAAGCCGCCGTTCTGCGTGTTAAACTTCCTCATCTTGATTCATGGTCTGCAAGACGAATAGAGAATGCAGCGATATATTCAAAATACTTTTTTGAGACTGGTTTAGCTGAAGAAGAGGGTAAACTTTCCTTCGATTCTAAGAATAAAGTTTTATTACCAAAAGCAGTTTATAAAGATACCGCTCACCAATCGCCGATAACTAATAACCAACCACCAATAACCAGCACCCAATCGTCCACAACCAATTTGCCCGAGAACTATCATATCTACAATCAGTACATCATTAGAGTGGAAAAGAGGAATGCACTTCTAGATTTTCTGAAGAAGAAGGAGATTGGCAGCGAAGTTTACTATCCAGTTCCATTTCACCGGCAGAAATGTTTTGCTTATTTGAGGTGTAACGACAGCGATTATCCCGTATCGAATAATGCGTCGGAGAATTCGTTAGCACTGCCTATTTATCCCGAGCTTTCAAAAGAACAAATCAAATTTGTAGTTGACTCAATTCAGGCATTTTTGGCAAGTAACTAGAAAAACATTTATCGTTTATGAAAACCGGAAAGCCTCAACATTGCCTCTCTGGTCAAGACAGGCGTCGGGGCTTTTCTTACGTTTATTTTAAATAGACCATCTTCTTCACTTCAGAAATATTCCCTGCGGTAAATCTATAAAAATAAACTCCGCTGCTTAAATGTTGATTTTGAAACGAAGTTAGATCAAATGTGATAATATATCTCCCCGAATTTTTCTCCTCGTTAACCAGAGTTGCAATTTCTCTACCCAAGATGTCAAACACTTTCAGAGAGACGTAAGAGGGGTTTGATAACTCAAAACTTATGTTGGTATTGGAATTAAATGGATTAGGGAAATTCTGGTAAACTTTATTGTTAGCTCTGAATTCTATCTTTTCATCTAATTTTTCATTAAAAATATCTGTTGAGTATAACTGTCTAATTTTTCGTGCAAGATTTTTTAGTTCCGTTACACTGTTTTTGTTACTGCTGCCCCTTGCAGCGAGAACTGCGATTACAATTTCTTGAGTATCTTTCGGTGCAAAATCAAATGGTCCGGATGTGACATAATACCTTCTATCTCCACCGCTATTATATGGCGGGTTTAACTGCGGATATGGAACCCCTTCAATCCAGCCTGTTCCCGTTTCCGGATCGCCGCTGAGATGATAATGCGAAGGTTGATTTGTTAGTGGATTAATAAACGGAGCGCCATCATTAGTTAATCCTCTTATGAGATTGTATACTTCGATAGTGCCCCGGTATGAACCTAAATAGGGGTTATGGGGTAGTACAGGGGAATTTTTATAATTAGCCGCAAATGCAGTCATTCCAAGATTTTTATAACCAGTTCGGACATAACCATTCAGTAATCCTTTGTCAGTCGAATTTCCTTTTACGAGTGGGCCTTGTAAAAGCAAATGACCCACAGCAGGCGGATTGAATCCATAATACTCATTGTAGTCTGTAGCTGTCCACGAAAAACCAAGACTTAATGTTGTGTCGCTCCCAACGAAATCGAACATACCTCCTCCGATATCATTATCGCTATAGTAGCTGAAATACATATTTGAAACCTTTTTGTTGCTTTTGTTTATTACAAGATATTTTTTGAACAGAACATCTTTCAATTGAGGATTATCTTTAAAACCGAATATTGATAAGTGAACTTCCAAACCTATGGGGTTAGAGCCGAATAATTTTAGTGATTTTGTTGTATCGAGATCATTCATGACCATCCAATGCATCTCATCCCCCATAATTTTTGGTATGTCGCCGGCTTCAGGTTCATAAATTCCATTTTTATTTTTATCAATCCATGGTGCACCGATCGAAATAGGCCACTGCAAAAAGTCGTTGACGTATTTATCTTTTTGTGAACCAAAGTGAAGTAGATCGAGATCGCTCCGGAATTCCCATGCTTTTAAAATTTCTGAGTCTTTGTTTGGAGTATTATCATTTAAAATATTTCCTGACTGAAGTCCTGTTCTGCTTAAAGTACCGTTTGCCTGCAAATTACCGTTGACAAAGCCGGTCCAAATTAATCCTTCAGAAAAGATTAATGTCTGGTTCGCGCTTTCTCCTCCAGGCCAAAACAATCCCGAATTTCCACCAGTATTAGAACCCTCGCCGTCAATGTTATAATACATTTTAATTTCATTAACAGCGATATAGTTTTTATTTTGATTTTGTGCAACGATTTTGAAAGTTGAATTCTGTGTCGAAGTATATTGAGGAAAATCTATAGAAGAAATGCGTAATAAAGATCTGCTCGCTATAATATCCGGCGTCAACCAGTCGAATCTTTTATCTTCAATATTGACGTTTTCAGTTATAGTTTGCCAGGTGTAGCCATTGTCGTATGATGCTTCAATTTTTGCTTTGCCCGTTAACGCGTTGCTTTGCCAGAGAATGGTAACAACCGAGTGAACCGGGAACGCTCCTCTCAAATTATTGATTGAAAGCATTGCAGGTCCGATCAAGTTTCCGTTCTCATCAATCTTAATAATATATCTGCTACTTCCGTAAATAAAACCTCCATCCGGAGATTGAATGATTGCATAAGGATACCCGGCATTAACTTTTTTAAATGAAACAGTGTTTTTTATTTCGTTATAGATGTAAATAAAATTATCGAGGTAAGTAAAATTATCTAAGAAAGCCCAGTATTCGGAGTATTTATTATTTTTTATTAGTGTAAAATAGTTATTGGTGAAAGGAGCTCCTTTTTCAAAAAGTATATTTCCCGAATAATCCATCCTTAAAAGTTTTAATGTGCCGTATATCAAGAAGGAATTTTCATCAAAGGGGAAAACTCTGAAATATACCTCCGGAGAAGTTTTTACCATTTCGGTTTCACCGTTGAAATTCAGAATGTGAATATCTCCGTTTACCAGAACAATTATTTTATTTCCACTGACTGTTATATCGGAACTCTCCCATCTCTGATTATCTTGCATTTTTTCCCAAACTATGTTCAGGTCCAGGTCCAATCTCGCAATAATTAATCTATCTTGATTATTGTCATCTTTCCTTACATAAGAAATTAATAATGAATTGTCGTTCAATTTATAAATAGCTGGTGTATTCATATAATTCAGTGTAGAAAATATAGGCATTTTTCTTTTTGACGATTTTATTACATCTCCGTTGCTGTTAATTTTTAAGGTAGCTAACGTATCATCGATACCACCGATGAAATAAAAATTATTTGCTATGTCCTTGGTAAAATTTGCATAAGAAACAGATACAGCGTTATTGCTTATTCTTTTTTGCCAGATCAAATTAGCAAGCAGGTCAATCTTGAGGAGGTTCAATCTGCTTAACGAATCCTGATAAGTTAATAAATAATTGCCATCGCCCGATTCGATAATTGCCCTAAAGTATCTGACATTTGAGAAATTTTTTTTAAAGGTAATAGGCTGGGAAAAAACATTAATAGTTGAAATAAGCAAAACAAAAAAAACTATAATTCTTTTCATAACCACCCCTGAATATTATCACACTTAAACTTGCCGGAAATATTTTTAATTGTCAATGTAATTTTAGTCGCATTTTATATTTCCCACGTTGAATAAGTTAGACTCAATCTTTAACTTGCGGTGCGATGAAACGATACCCAACATTTTTGTTGCTGATAGTTTTAGGAGGGATTCTTTATTTCGGTCAAGACGATGTTACTTTGTTGCAAAATCAAACCTTTCAAAGTGCTTCCGAATATTCTGACGGCATATTAAAGACCGAGGGAAACAAAGTTCATGCCGTTGCTAATTATAATATTGATGTTGAACTGAACCCGGAGTCCAAAACTATTTATGCCAAAGAAAACATTATCTGGATCAATAGAACGACTGCGTCAACAAATGAAATACAATTTCATTTTTATGCAAACGGTTACAAGAGCAACAAAACTCTTTTCGCTCAAACATATCCGGTAAACCCGGAAACTAAAACTGAAGCAGACATTAAAGTTTTCAAAGTTGAGGGGCGTACTCTACCGTTAATTTATTTTCAGCCGGAGGTTGCAGATACTTACGATAGCACAGTAGCTAAAGTTATATTAGACAAACCGGTTCTGCCCGGCGACAGTGTCAAAATCTATTTTGAATACTCGATGAAAATTCCGCGTTCGGTCAAACGGCTTGGATACGCAACCGGAAGAAATTTCTTTTTTGTTTCACAATGGTTTCCTAAAGTTGGCGTGTTCGAAAACGGCAAGTGGGTCTGCAGCCAGTATCATCCTAACCTAAACTTTTTTTCTGATTTCGGAAAATATTCCGTGAATATTAAAGTCCCGAAAAATTATGTTGTTGCAGCTACCGGTGTCGAGACAGGTAAATTGGTCATCGGCCGGTTGTCACTATATTATTTTACACAATTTGGTGTTCATGATTTTGTTTGGTTTGCCAGCGATGAAATTCTCCATCGCCAAGAAATTTATCCCCGTAATGATGGTTCACAAATAACAATACAAACTTTTGTACAGCCGGAAAAAGAAAAATATTTTTTAAGATACTTTGCAGCGGTAAAAAATTGTCTTAGGTTTTTTGAAGACAACATCGGCATCTATCCTTATCAAAATATTACTCTTGTAGATGTTCCGCGTACATCGGCATCAGGCGGAATGGAATACCCGACACTGTTCACTGTGAGCGCAGAACTTTTTTCGCCCAGTGGAACTGGCTGGCCCGAATATTTGGTTGCCCATGAATTTTCCCATCAATTTTTTCAAGGGCTGCTTGCTAATAACGAAGTTTACGAAGCCTGGCTTGATGAAGGTCTCGCATCTTATATCGCAACGAAAATTATGTACAAGTATTATCCGGATATTTATGAAAACTTTAAGGTCGCTTCGTACGTGCCGGTTTACGGTCTTAACTTCTTGTCGTATAAAGATATTCCGTTGATCTATACTCTTGCTCAAATTCCGGTGCCGGCAGGTGCCAGAAGCGTAACAGGTTATTACAAGAATCTAACTGTTGGTACAATAGCAGACACTTCATATAAGCTTCCTAACCGGCTTTCTTATGTTGTTAATACATATAACAAACCGGAATTGATGCTTCATACTTTTGAAAGGTATTCGGGTTACGAAAAGATGATGAAGATTTTAAAAAATTATTACGACGAATTCAAATATCGTCATCCGACTGCGAAAGATTTTATTTCCGTCGTTCAGAAAAATTCCGGTGAGGATATGAATTGGTTCTTCGATGAATTTTATCGTTCGGCAAAAATTTTTGATTACAAAGTAGATTGGATTAAAAAAATCGGCGACGGGTTTTACGACGTGATGCTTGAAAGAGTTGCAGATGGCATTTTCAAAAATGATGTAGCGCTTTACACCGATAAAGACACGCTTTATCAAAAGTGGGACGGGAAGGACCGCTGGCATATTATGCGGTTTTATACAACCAACGAAGTGATGGGTGCCGAGATTGATCCGTTCCGGAAAAATCTGATGGATATAAATTTTGCTAACAATTCATATACTGTTCGTGAACAAATCGGCGCCTCGCTTTCACTTTCGATGCGATGGTTCTTCTGGATTCAAAACGCATTAATGATTTTAGGTAGCATTGGCTGATGCAAACTATAAAGCAAATACTGCTTCACGGAATTCGTACCGTGTTTTACAATAAAAAATTTATTACACTTTTCTGGGCATTCAATGCCATCTCGGCTTTGGTGTTAACTGCCCCTGTGTTCAGCGTACTGATGAACGATTTAGGACGGTCGATGATCAGCAACCGTCTGACACACGGCTTCGATTATTTGTGGTACATTCAGTTCAGAAATATTTACGAAGTCCAATTCAGTCAAATTCCGTTAAACATTTATTTTGTTGTGGGAGTTTACGCCCTAATCCAAACGTTTTTTTTGGGCGGATTAATTTCGGTCTTTCATATTCCGGAAAAGAATCATACGGTGGATTTCTTTTATGGCGGTGTAAAATATTTTTTTCGGTTCGTAAAAATCCTTCTAATTACTGTGTTGCTTTTTGCAGTCGCTTTTATTGTTACCGACTATCTGGGCAATTTGATTACAATGATTTTCAAAAACTCTGAAAATGTTTTTCTAGATTTTGTACTAAAGGTACTGCGTTATATCTTCCTTCTATTTTTCATCGGAATCGTTACGCTGATTTCGGATTATGCAAAGGTCTCGCTTGCCGTAAAAGATAAGACGGGCATACTAAGAGAGTTGTATCTGACGCTTGTTTTCCTAAAAAACAATTTTAACAAGGTCTTCCTCGTTTTCTTAATAGTAGCGGTTGTTGGCGCAGCAGGTGTGGTTGTTTACAACGTAATTGACAAGGTTATACCCAGAATACCGCTTTATTTTCTTGTACTCACCTTTTTTCTTCAGCAAATGTTAATTATCTTTCGGCTGTTTGTTCGAATGCTTTTCTGTTCAACCGAAGTAAATTTATTTAAGGATTTAAGCGCAGACGTTGTTCACGCCGAAGCTTGATTATATATAATGGCAATAGTACCGATTACACTTTACGGAGATAAAGTTTTACGGCTGAAAGCCAAACCGGTTAAAGCCGTAGACGATATGCTCATCGAGAAAATTAAAAACATGCTCGATACGATGAGGAATGCAAATGGTGTTGGCATTGCAGCAAATCAGCTTGGCTACCGCGAATCTGTTTTTGTGATTGATCTGAAAGGTGTTGAAGGTTACGAAAATTTTCAGCCTGTTGTAATGATCAATCCAAAAATTGTTGGCGGGTCCGATGAACTTGTAAAAATGGAAGAGGGTTGTTTAAGTCTGCCGAATCTTCGAGCGGAAGTTGAGCGCCCAGCAGAAATAAAAATCCGGTATATTGATACCGATGAGAAGGAAATAGAATTAGATGCCGGTAAATTTTTTGCCCGCGTGATTCTTCATGAGTACGATCATTTGCTGGGCAAAATGATTCCCGACCGCGTTACCGGAGATGTGAAGAACAAGCTTAAAGAAGAACTTAATAAAATTATGAATCGGGATGTTGAAGTTGATTATCCAATCACTGAAGGTTAATAACCACAAAATTTCTCACCACAATTTTTGAGCGGAGTTGTTGATGAAAATTGTCTTTATGGGGACTTCTGAATTCGCACTCCCTTCGCTCCAGAAACTTCTTGAAAGCAAGCACAAAATAAGCGCAGTCGTTTCAGCGCCTGATAAAGAACGCGGGAGGGGGAGAGAAATTTCGTACACACCGGTTAAAAAATTTGCTCTTCAAAATAATTTGGAAGTGCTTACTCCTCTTTCTCTGAAAGACCGGCAGTTTATCGATAGATTAAATGAGATTTGTCCCGATCTGTTTGTTGTTGTTGCATTCAGAATTCTTCCGCGGGAAGTTTATACAATTCCGAAGAAAGGTTCTTTTAATCTTCACGGTTCGCTTTTGCCGAAGTACCGCGGAGCCGCACCGATACAGTGGGTACTTATCAATGGTGAACGGGAAACAGGTGTTACAACTTTTTTTCTAGAAGAGAGAGCCGATACTGGAAACATAATTTTTCAAAAGAAAATTAATATTGATGATGAAGATGATTTCGGTTCGCTTCATAATAAACTGATGATGGTTGGCGCTGAAGCAGTTTTAGAAACGGTCGGGTTGATTGATAAAAATTCGGTTCATGTTACGACACAAAACGACCGGGAAGCTTCATCTGCACCGAAAATCACAAAAGAAATTTGTAAGATTGATTGGCAAAAAAGTGCAGTGGAAATTCATAATCTGGTCAGAGGCCTGTCGCCGTATCCAGGCGCTTTTTTCGAGTTGAATGGAAGAATTTATAAATTGTTTAAGACCACCTGTGTTGGCAATAGAGAAAGCATGATCGTTGAGAGTAATAAGTTGAGAACCGGAACGACCTTCAACACTCAACCTTCAAC
>CAZQQC010000105.1:0-10110 GCA_964595365.1 uncultured Melioribacter sp. | reverse complement strand
CGTTATTACTTCCAACGTTAAATCTAGTTTTGCCAAACGTGCCAAACTGAGTTTTACAAATTTATTCTCTAGTTCCATTCTTAAGTTTTAAACACTACTTCTATAAAACAAGACCTCAATAAAAATTTTACTTCATACCGGAAAAATAAAATGCTTCGAAGAGCGGCGGAAAGAGAGTTTGAAATTATAAGTGAAGCCGCAGTCAACTTTTAAGATTTGATAAAAATTTTTCCTATCGAGAACGTGCAAAAAATTGTTGATTCGAGAAATTGGGTTACCTATTGTTATGATAAAGTAGACGATACAATTGTATGGGGAATAATTTATGTTCACTTGCCAAAACTTTAAGTGCAGGTCGAAAAATTATTAAAAGAAAGCTCTGGGTAAACTGTATGAATTTTCTTTGCCGGACTTATTCAAACTGGCTCTAGTTTATCCTGACTATTTTTTTAAGAATTTCTTAAGCAGTTGCGAGTTAGTCTTTACAATCTCTCTAATTTTTTGTGTCAAATCATCTTCGTTGTAGCCTAAGAATTCGGCAAGCAATTTCTTTTTTGATGAATCGCCGGGAATTTTTGTATCGTTAGTATCAAAAACCGTTTGAATTGAGATTTCGATTTTTCGAAGTTCTTTCCAGCTGGAAATTAATTCTAGATAATCTTTTGGCAGTAATTTGCTTTTAACGGTTCCTAGCATCTCTTCAAAATTCCGCCCGGAACACTTCGTGAAAAGCTTCGAGTCGCATAAACAAAAATATTGAACGAGAAAATTTATTGTCAGCAATCCACCTGCATCTTTCTTAATGTTAAAGGCAGGCGTTTCGGTTTTTATTTGCTGCTTCAATATAGTTGTATACATCGAATTCATTTCTTGACGAATCTTATCCGGTGATAAATTTAGGACGGAATCTAAAATCGTTTTTTTAAGCTCATAAAATAATTTTTCATCGCCGGTTACGTAACGCAGTTTGAGAAGTGATTGAAATTCCCAGATGCGCGCACGCTTCTCTAGATAGTCTTTATAATTTTTAATGTCCCAAACAATCGGAGATTTTTTGCCCTCGGGTCGCAAACGGAAATCAACTTCAAAAAGATAAAGCGTTTCTCGCAATTGCTGAATTAGGTTTGTGAATTGATTTTGTATGTCCGGATGATCTATTACGCTTTCCACAACCAGAACAAGATCGATGTCTGATGAAAAATTCATCGATTCGCATCCGTAGCTTCCTAAACCGGCAATGAAAAATCTACCCTGGAAATTAAACTTCTTCACAACCGAATTAATCTTTACAGTTACGAATTGCGTCATCAATTCGGAAACTCTGCGTTCGGTAATCAAACCGTGCGTGAATTGTGAACTTAGAATGAGAAAAAATTGAGGCGAAGAGAGATTTTGCAGTTCATCATCAATCTTTTTGAGGAATACTTTACGCGTTAGAAAAAATTCTTCGAGGTTGCTATCCGCAGAAATTAAATTAACTGATTTTTGAGCGTACAGACAAACCCGTAAAAAATTTTCGAAGAACTTTTTGCTGGCAAACTCGCCGTACCAGATTGACGGCAATTTTGTAGCATGGATTATTTTAACAAAATTTTCCAGTACTCGATCCGGGTCGGTGCATTTCTTGAGATATCCGTACAAATCCGGTTCAATTGAGTTGAACTGCTCGATTGTCCGTGAATCGAATTCCTTCCGATCTATAATTCCCATACCGGTTTGTAAAAAAGATAAATTCTTTTTTGCTTTTGTTGCATCTTTGAATTTTACCGCCTCCACGCTGGCTTTGCTTTTACCTTCTTCGATGGACAGAATTTTATTGTAAATTTTTCTGACCGATTGCCTGGAACTATGAATTTTTTCTTTGAGATGTTTGACCGATTCTATCTTCAAGTAAGCAGCAAGTTTTTGCTGCAATTCCAAATCGTCCGGTATTGCGTGTGTCTGGGTATCGTTCATTAGCTGAAGAAAATGTTCTATCCGTCTATAAAAAATATACGATTCACCGAGTATTTTTTTTTCGTTTTTGTTGAGTAATCTGTTTTTTGAAAGTTCCTCGATGGTTAACAATGAATTACCGTTGCGAAGCGATTTTATTTTTGAGCCATTCAAAAGTTGAAGTGCTTGAACGGCAAACTCGATATCGCGTATGCCGCCGGTAAAGGTTTTTACGTTATCTTTTTCCGGGTATTGTCGTTCAATGTTTAATTTCATCGTTCTGATTTTTTCTTTTACCGATTTAGAAATTTGAGAACTGTAAACATATTGCTGAACGAAAGAATAAAATCTATTATAGAGAGATTGATCGCCGCACACATAATCCAATTTGATCAGCATCTGACGTTCCCAATCTTCGCCTCTCGTTTCGTAATATTTTATGTAGTCGCCAATTGCTTTGCAGAGTTGGGAATACTTTCCGTCGGGGCGCAAACGAAAATCTACACGGTAAATGTAACCGCGTTCCGTAACTTCCGTAGATGATTTTGCAAAAAGCTGAATTGATTCTGCCAGCAATTCATGAAAATCTTTATTTATCCCAGGTATGTTCTCATTTGAATCATAAAACAAAAGAAGATCAACATCGGAACTGTAGTTGAGTTCGTTGCCGCCAAGTTTGCCGAGCGAGCATAAACAATATTTACGATTATCCGGTTGTGTATTATATTTTGATTGAACTTCGGTATAACAAATTTCGAACAACTTGCCGTTGATTGCTTTTGCAAGGCAAGAAAGCTGCTGCGTGATCGAAAGTAATTGATCCAGCCCCAGGATATCGGCTAGTCCAATTTTTAGAATAAATCTCTTTTTGATTTGACGCAGAAAATTAAGCCGGGCATTAAATGATTTGAATTTCAAAATGCCTCCGGCTATTTCTTTTTCTAATTCGGAATAATCGATTTTTTTTGAAAGATAATCTTGATCAAATACCTGGTAAAGATATTCCGGGTTTTGAACAACGATGTCAGTAAGAAAATTACTGCTTGCAGCAGTCGCTATTACGATTTCACTATGATGCGGATAGATGATCAGTTCGTTTAAGAAAAAAGCTTTATCAAAAACTGCGGAAAAGATTCTTATAAGATTGGATTCGGAAGATTGGTTGAAATAAAATTTTGAAGCGTCTGCTTCTAATATGTGCATTGCTTTTTCAAACGTAGCGGAAGAAACAGCTCCGTTAGTGAGCTCAATCATTTTCTGAATTAAGCCATATGAAAAACCGAAGCCCTTTCTTTTCAAATTAAGCACTCTGCATTGTTCGACAACAAAAATAGTTTAAGAGGAAACAAATCGCACTAATTTAAATGGCAATTATAATTCTTAACTACAAATTTCTTGATGCAGAAATGGTTTGATTAGCGCCAGTACAAGTAGTTTCATTGCATTTCAGAACCCCTTTGTTTAATTTTCTTCCCCGAAAAATAGGAGAATTTGATGCTCGGTTCCTTTCTGAAAAAGATTTTTGGAGATAAGAATGTACGTGCGACGAAAGATTTGTGGCCTGTTGTTGAACAAATAAATGTTGAATATGAAAAACTGCAGGGTTTAACCGATGACGAACTTCGCAGCAAAACCGCAGAGTTTAAACAGAGGATCTCTGATGCAACTGCCGATGTAAGAACTTCCCTCGATGAACTTAAATCTCAACTTCAAGACGTTCAGTCATCGGAAGAAAAGCATAATCTTTACGATGAAATTGAAAAACTTGAAGAAGAGTTAAATGATAAGTACGAAGAAATTCTTGATGAAATTTTACCGGAAGCTTTTGCTGTTGTTAAAGACACCTGCCGGAGGCTGATTGGCAAATCGTGGGAAGCAGCAGGTAACAAAATTACGTGGGACATGATTCCCTACGACGTACAATTGCTTGGTGGAATTGTGTTGCATCAGGGCAAAATTTCGGAAATGGCAACCGGCGAAGGTAAAACTCTTGTTGCAACTCTGCCAATTTATCTTAATGCACTTACCGGGCTCGGGGTTCATCTTGTAACCGTTAACGATTACCTGGCAAAACGCGACAGCGAATGGATGGGCGAGATTTACAAATTTCATGGGCTTACAGTTGGATGTATTATCAACACGATGGATTCCGAAGAAAGAATTAAGATGTACAACTGCGACATCACATACGGAACGAACAACGAATTTGGTTTTGATTACTTACGCGATAATATGGCAAGCGAAAAGGCGTTCTGTGTTCAGCGGGGGCACAATTATGCTATCGTAGATGAAGTCGATTCTGTACTGATCGATGAAGCGAGAACACCCCTAATTATTTCCGGTCCCGTCGGTTCTACCGAACATAAATTTGATGAGATGAAACCTCGCGTTGAACGTCTTTTCAGAAAACAGGCTAACCTGGTTGCATCAATTGTAAAGGAAGCCGAGCAGCTTTTGCAAACCGGCGATGGCAAGAGCAGAGATCAAGCCGGTGTTCTTATTTTAAGAGCACATCGCGGTTTTCCGAAAAACAAAGCGCTGTTAAAACTTCTTTCCGAACCCGAGTACAAAAGACTTTTGCAGCAAACCGAACTCGAATTTCTCCGCGAGAATGCAAAGCGCATGCCCGAAATTGACGAAGAACTTTATTTTGCTATCGAAGAGAAACAAAATCAAATCGATCTTACCGAAAAAGGACGTGAAGAACTAGCACAAGGTTCATTAGAGGGGAAAGATTTTTTCGTTCTTCCGGATCTTGGTACCGAGATAAGTAAAATTGAAAATGACCCGGACTACACTTCCGAAGCAAGAATAAAAAAGAAAGATGAACTTTATTATATTTATTCCGAGAGATCGGATAGAATTCACACTCTTAATCAATTGTTGAAAGCATACACTCTATTCGAGAAAGATGTTGAATATGTTATAACCGATGAAGGAAAGATTGCAATTGTTGATGAGTTTACCGGACGCGTACTTCCAGGAAGAAGATATTCGGATGGACTTCATCAGGCAATTGAAGCCAAGGAAAGCGTTAAAGTTGAACGCGATACGCAGACTCTTGCAACCATCACACTTCAAAATTATTTTCGTCTTTATAAAAAACTTGCTGGCATGACAGGTACTGCCGAGACCGAAGAAGGTGAGTTTTTCGAAATTTATAAATTGGAAGTGGTTGTAATTCCAACCAACAAACCTGTAGTTCGCGACGACCAGGATGATGCAATTTATCGAACCAAACGTGAAAAATACAATGCTGTTCTTGAAAAAATAAAAGAATTGCGCGAAGAAAAGCGCCCGGTGCTGGTTGGTACAACTAGTGTTGAAGTTTCCGAAACGATCAGCAGAATGTTGAAACGTCAGGGAATAGCACATAATGTTTTGAATGCTAAGCAGCATCAGCGTGAAGCGGAAATTGTTGCGTTTGCTGGTCAGCCCGGTGCGGTTACAATTGCAACAAACATGGCGGGACGCGGTACAGACATTAAATTAGGTGCCGGTGTTAAAGACTCGGGTGGTCTTTACATTTTAGGTACAGAGCGCCACGAAGCGCGCCGTATTGACCGCCAATTGCGCGGACGATCCGGCCGTCAAGGCGACCCCGGTACTTCAAAATTTTTCGTTTCACTTGAAGATGATTTAATGCGGCTGTTTGGAAGCGACCGTATCACAAGCATAATGAGCAGAATGGGAATGGAAGACGGAGAAGCAATTCAGCATCCGTTGATTACCCGTTCCGTAGAACGCGCACAGAAAAAAGTTGAAGAGAATAACTTTGCCATAAGAAAGAGGCTGCTTGAATTTGATAATGTAATGAATCAGCAGCGCGAAGTAATTTATGCGCGGCGGCGTCAGGCATTAGAAGGTGAACGGCTGAAGAGCGAGGTGTTCGATTATCTTGAAGAATTTGTTTCTACGATGGTTGAAAAATACTATGATGAGGCAAACATAGAAAAAATTCACGAAGAAGTTCTTCAAAATCTTCTGATTGACGTTCAAATTGATCCGGTTACTTTTGAAAACCTTGGTAAAGACGGTGTAGTAGAAAAGATTCTTGAAGCAGCAAAAGATTTCTACGGAAGAAAAGAAGAAATGCTTGGTAGCCAGTTAATAGCCAGACTGGAAAGATATGCGGTTCTCAGTGTGATTGATGAGAAATGGAAAGAGCATCTACGGGAAATGGATGATCTGAAAGAGGGTATAGGTTTACGCGCCTACGGTCAAAAAGACCCGCTGCTTGAATACAAAAGTGAATCTTATAATTTGTTTCTTATGTTGCTCGATCAAATTAGAAACGATGTTGTTACGTTCTGTTTCAAATTCTGGCCTCACGCTCCCGCAGAAGTTCAAGGAAGAAAAACTTCTCCGGCTCAAAGAATGCAGACCATCAAAGACACTGCCGACAATATGGGATTGCGAGCAATATCGCCTGAAGGCGATGGCGATTACAGAGGCAAACAGAAACCTATTCGTGTTGAAGCTAAAGTAGGAAGAAACGATCCCTGTCCTTGTGGAAGTGGGAAAAAATACAAAAATTGCCATGGCAAAAACGTATAATGTGGAGACAACATGAAAAAGATTGAAGCCATAATCCGCCCGTTTAAACTTGACGATGTAAAGGAAGCACTGCTTGAAGAAGGTGTACGCGGAATGACAATAACCGAAGTACGCGGTTATGGAAGGCAAAAAGGACACAAAGAAACTTATCGCGGAAGCGAATATCAGATAGAATTTGTTCCAAAAATAAAACTTGAAATTGTCGTTGATGATGTCCTGGCAGAAAAAGCGGTCGATGCAATTCTGCGTACAGCTAAAACGGGGCAGGTTGGCGACGGCAAAATTTTCATAACGGATATTTCAGACGTAATACGGATTAGAACCGATGAATCCGGACCTTCAGCATTATAAATTATATTTCTACTTTTTGATTTGTTGTTCACAAACAAGATGAGGATTTAGCGCATAATAGTTTTTACTGTTTAGTATTAAATACAAAAACGGAAAAGAGATGTTTTACAAAAACAAACCGGCATTCCCGCTTCAGCTTTTTGTTGAGACGGAAGGAAAGCGGGGCAGCCGGATGTGCGGTAAAAAGCTATTAGTTGCGGCATCCTTTGTCACTATTTTAATTTTACTTTCCGGCTGCGGCTTGTGGGGAGATTTTACAACTTACTTTAATACATACTATAACGCGAAGACTCTTTTCGATAATATTGAAGAGCAAATTAAAAGCCAGAGAAAAGATATCTTTGCTTTCAGAGAAGATATTCAAAAAAATTCTACACTGGGGTTGAATACCAATCAATTTCAAAATCTGCAGCAGACTAACACTTTCAATCAGAACTTGAATCAGACGATTAACCGAAGCATTGGACAAACGACTAATCCAAACGCCGGTTCGGGCAATCAATTGAGCGGTCAGCTTAATCAAGACCTTACAAGAGTAATCGAGAAATGTTCTAAAATTCTTCAGTACGAAATAGAGTCGAGTTATTTTCCCGATGCATTATTCATCATTGGTAAAGCTCTCTACTATCAGCAAGAATATGCCCGCTCGCAAAGAAAATTTTTGGAGCTGGCGGCTCTAGAGAAGACAAAATACGCACTTGAAAACAACCTCTGGCTGGCTAAAACATACCTTCAGTTAAGAAGTTTTGACGAAGGACTAAAACTAATCGATAGTGTTCGGGTGGAATCTCAAAAAGAAGGGAAAGATAAAATATTTATTGATGCATCGATCACAAAAATTTCTTTCTTCCTTTATAGAGAAGATTATCCGAAAGCGGTTGATGAATGCATTAATTTCATCGCACATTCACCGGATGAAGAAATGACCGCTCTGGTAAGCTTTGAATTAGGGCGCATCTACGAAACATTGAGAGATTACAACAAAGCTTTGGATGCTTTCGCTTCCGTTAAGAAATATTCACCTTCGTTTGAAATTGAATTCAAGAGCAGGCTGGAACAAGCGCGGCTTCTGAAAAAATTAAATAGAATAGATGACGCCGAAGCCGAACTGAATAATCTGCGTTATTCAGGAAAGTTTAGAAACAATCTAGACGAAGTAATGATCGAACTCGGTCAGATTTATGTCGACAAAAATCAAATTAAGACAGCAATAAGTACTTATCTGGAAGTTGATTCAACTTTTAAACAAACCCAGAGTGCCGGCATCGCGGAATTTAGACTTGCAGACCTCTACGAGAAAAAAGTTCGGGATTATGATAGCTCTTACAAATATTACAATAAAGCTGCCGGCTCCCTTGCACCCCCGGAAATAAAAGTTGAGTCTTCAAATCGTACACGTAACATTGACAAGTATAACCAGTTGAAAAACTCGATTGTAAATTACAGTTTAAGCCAAATTTATTTGTCTAATCCGTCACGATTTGAGCGCGACTCTGTCGATTACGATATGGCGTATAAAGAATATATGGACGAAGCTAGAAGAATGCTGGAAGAGCAGCGGGCTCAGGCGGGTCAAACCGAAACAAACCAGATAGGATTTAACCGTGAACAAAATCAAGGGCAATTACTGATTTATCAGCAGAAGATAATAGCAAAGGCTTATCAGGATTTAAGGCAGAACAAACAATTAACCCTTTCACAATTAATTGCTATCAACAAAGTACAAAAGCCGGTCAAACCAAAAATGTCTGCCGATTCAATAAAAACTTTGGAGAGCCGTGAGTTATACAATTTAGCAAGCTTATTTTTTTCGGAACTTGATGTGCCGGACTCGGCATATTTCTATTTTAGAAAAATTCTATCAGAGTATCCAACCAAACCCGTGAGTGTTCAAACAATGTATGCTCTCGGA
This sequence comes from uncultured Melioribacter sp., assembly GCA_964595365.1. Classification (GTDB taxonomy): domain Bacteria; phylum Bacteroidota; class Ignavibacteria; order Ignavibacteriales; family Melioribacteraceae; genus Fen-1258. The sequence continues at coordinate 1,355 of CAZQQC010000105.1, read as the reverse complement.
ACGTATTATGAAACTGTAAACGACACATTGAAAGCTGACAGTTTATACAGGTACATTTACAACAATTTTGTAAAGGATCCTTTGAGAATGGCGTCTGCTCAAAAGCTCGGACTTATCAAGAACGAGGAGAAACGTTCCGTCGTAGTTAAAACCGATGACGATCCGGCAAGGCAGTTTTATCTTGATGCTGAAAATAAATACTTCGATAAAAAATATAACGAAGCTATCGAAGGATTTCAATCTGTCTATAAGAACTATCCAAAATCGTCTTATGCGCCGAAATCTATTTATTATATCGGATTGATTTACGAAGATAATCTTCAGCAGTACGATTCGGCTGCAGTAACGTACGGCATGCTTGTAAGTAATTATAGAACATCGCCGCTAACAACAAAGATTATGGAGAAGTACACCTACTATCAGACCGAAAGAGTAAGACAGAAAACTATTCAGGAAGAGAAACTGCGAGCAGAGCAGACCCTGCAACCCAACAAAACAAAAGATGAAACTGCAAATCAAAATCCAAAACCAACGAAAACTGAGATCGGCCCTGCGAAACCGGCGGTTGCGGATACCTTGAGCGATTCGATCAAAAACCGCAAACCAAACAGAAGTGTGCTGGATGAACAGAAACTTAAATCGAATTCAGATTCAACTATGAAAACAAAAAAGGTTACAGATTGGTTTTTAATATTATTCTTAGCAAGCAAAAAGTTGTTGAACTAATTGAAATTGGGGGATATGTCCCGGTCGAATTCAAACAAAGATTTTCTTCGTATGAAAAAATTGCAAAAGAAATGATTGCCTTTGCCAATACGCGAGGCGGATTTCTTTTACTGGGTGTTGACGACGATAAATCTTTGTACGGTCTGGAAAGCGAGAAGACAGATACCGATTTAATTAAAGAGACTGCCGAGAAATACTGCGAACCCGAAATCAAATGTCAAATTGAATGGTTCGAAATTGACAGCAAAGATGTTTTAGTAACCCGCATTTTTGAATCGGGCAATAAACCTCACCGTATTCAGGACTATAAGACAAACCTCGATTTGAACACTGCGCTGGTTTACGTTCGCGTTAACGATAAAAGTGTTCTTGCCAGTAAGGAGATGATAAAGATCCTGCAGTTACAATCAAACGAAAAACCACTTTCGCATTATGAAGTGGGGAGCCATGAGAAAATAGTTTTTAATTATCTCGATAAGAATGAAACCATTACTGTGAAAGAATTGAGCAAAGCGGCAAATCTTTCGGAACGGAGAGCTTCGAGAACTTTGATAAAATTGGTTAGAGCTAATCTTTTGCTGATTCATCAGAAAGATAACGGTGAAAGCTTTTTTACGTATGCAGGATAG
>CAZQQC010000104.1:0-10230 GCA_964595365.1 uncultured Melioribacter sp. | reverse complement strand
CTGCAACCGTTTCCGGCTAACTCATACACAATAGCTTTGCCGATTCCTCTGCTTCCGCCTGTAACAATAGCTTTCTTATTTGATAGCTTCAACTTTGATCTCTTTATGTTTCAAGTTGGTAAAATATTCTTCACGATAATCTTTTAGCTCCTCGAACCCTTTTTCGCCTAACAAATAACGCAGCTCTTCCTTACAACATTCAAACACGGTTGAAATTTGATTTTGAGACTTGCTGCAATAATGCATGCTAGCAAGATGCTCATCATCAACAGTAAGAACACCTTCGAAGATTACAAGCGGAAATAATATACAATATAACGGTTTATATTTCCACTTGAATTCCCCTTCGGCGATTGCCATTTTTTGAAGCGTACAGAAACCTTGCTTACCAAGAAAAACGCACTTACCGTTATGCACTTCGGTACCAACAGCAGTGCCGGAAGGGAAATCATCATCTTCTATGGGTTCTTCAAACCATTTTTCAACAGTTTTGGTTTGAGATTCATCCATATACTTTATGATTTTCTCTTTAACAGAGAGAATTTTTTCGTAATCCGATTTATCGGTATAAACGCCGTAATAGCAGCACTCGCCGGAACAGATGCAAATATCGCAAGCCTTTACAAATTTTTGAGTAAAAATAAGCGGATCGATGAATATATCATTAATCTTTTTTTCAAATTTATGTTGCATTAAAGAAACCTTTCAATGTCTGAGAATTTATCTATACCAAATACTTTTACGTTGGAATTAATTCTTCTTACCAAACCCTGTAGAACCTTACCGGGGCCGATCTCATAAAATTCATCTGCGCCTTCGTCTATCATGTTCAATATTGTTTCTTCCCATTTAACAGGGTGATCCAACTGTTGATATAATAAATTTTTTATTTCTTCTTTTTCTTTTACCGGCTTGGCAGTAACATTAGCGAACACTGGAATTTTTGCATCATAGAACGGGGTTGAGTCCAATTTTATTTTCAGATTTTCTTTTGCACTTTGCATCAACGGCGAATGAAAGGCCCCGCTGACAACCAATTCTTTTACGAGCTTGGCACCTTTAGTCTTTGCAACTTCCATTGCAGTTTTCACGCCATCAACAGAACCTGAAATCACAATTTGCCCCTGTGAATTAAAATTTGCACACCGAACAATTCCTTTGACAGAAGCTTCTTCACAAATTTTTTCTAGAACATCGTTTTGCAGACCAACAATAGCAGCCATTGTCCCGGGTTGATCAATTCCGGCTTGAAGCATAACTTTACCTCGGTAATGAACAAGTTTTACCGCTTCATAAAATTGAATTGTATTAGCAGCAACAAGTGCAGAGTACTCTCCCAACGAATGGCCGGCAACCATGTCGGGTTCCAGCGTTCTTATAATGCTTGCAAGAATTACACTGTGAACAAAAATTGCCGGTTGAGTTACATCGGTTTGCTTCAAAGATTCTTCCGGACCGTTAAACATTAAATGCGAAAGATCAATTCCTGTTGCTTCCTCGGCAGTGCTAATCATTTCTTTTGCCTCTACGGAATTCTCGTAAAGGTCTTTAGTCATTCCAACATATTGAGAGCCCTGGCCCGGAAAGATGAATGCGCGTTTTCCCACTAATCCAAACTCCAGGTCAAATATATTGAACCCCATGTGTAACCGGCGCCGAATGCTGCAAGAATTAAATTGTCGCCCTTCTTCAATTTTCCGGCACGGTAATATTCAGTTAGACACAATGGAATAGTAGCGGCAGTTGTGTTACCGTATTTATCAATGTTAACCATCACTTTCTCTTTTGAAATTCCCATTCGTTCGGCAGTTGCGTCGATGATTCTAAGATTTGCTTGATGCGGTACCAAATACGCAACGTCATCCCCTTTCAAATTATTTTTCTGCATGATCTCGTAAGAGATGTCCGCCATTCCTTTAACAGCAACTTTGAAGACAGCTTTTCCATCCTGAAAGATGTAATGCATTTTCTTATCGACGGTCTCGTGAGACGGAGGATTGAGACTTCCGCCGCCTTTCATGTTCAAACTATCTTTACCGGTTCCATCAATGTATAACAGTGAATCTTTAATGCCGTATTCAATTTCTTCAGTGGGTTCGAGCAAAACTGCCGATGCTGCATCACCAAAGAGAATACAATTATTTCTGTCCGTGTAATCGGTAATGCAAGTCATTTTGTCGGAACCGACAACAATAACTTTTTTGTAATTGCCGGTCTCTACAAAACTGGCACCGGTTTGAAGTGCAAATAGGAATCCCGAACAAGCAGCGGATAGATCGAAACCCCAGGCTTTTGTTGCACCAATCTTTTCTTGAACCAAACATGCCGTTGCCGGGAAAAACATATCCGGTGTTACAGTTGCAACAATGATTACATCGATTTCTTTCGGATCGATTTTTGTAGTTGCAAACAAATCTTCAATAGCCTTAACAGCCATATCGCTTGTTGCACCGTTTTCCATCATTCTTCTTTCACGAATGCCGGTGCGTGTAACAATCCATTCGTCGTTTGTATCTACAATGCTTTCAAAATATTTATTGTCGAGAATTTTATCCGGCACATACATACCAACACCGGTAATAGTTGCATTTATTTTTGGTTTACTTTGTAACTGCATAGGACTTTAGTGCTTCCTCAAATTTCGTGATTAGATTTTTATTGTACATTTCTTTTGCGCGTAAAATCATATTTTTAATAGCCAATGGAGAACTTGAGCCGTGGCCGATAATACTTATGCCGTTAACACCGAGCAGCGGAACACCTCCATGAGTTTGATAATCCATATCAGAAAGAGTTGCTTTCAAAACAGATTTAACTACAAGGGCTTTTATTTTGTTTAGGATTCCATTGTTTGCATAGTTTTTAATTCTCGATTTTAGAAGAGTCAAAACGCTTTCGCCAAACTTCAGAATAATGTTTCCCAGAAATCCATCGCATACAACAACATCAACAGTTCCTTCGAGAATATCCCTTCCTTCAACATTTCCATGAAAATTCAGTTTAGATTCCTTAAACAATTTTTGTGCTGCAAAAGTCAGTTCGTTTCCTTTCGATTCTTCTTCGCCAACGTTTAAGATTCCAACAGTTGGATTTTCTATGCCATACATTTCTTTTGCAAAGATCGACCCCATCACGGCGTATTCAAATAAGTGTTGGGGTTTGCTGTCAACACTTGCGCCAGCATCAAATACGTGACACATTTTCTTTTGTGTTGTTGGAAACGAAACACCTATTGTTGGTCTGCCAACGCCGGGGATCCTTCCCATAATTAAGGTTGAAGCCGCCATCATTGCGCCGGTATTGCCCGCGCTTACAAATGCGTGTGCTTTCTTTTCCTTTACCAGCCTGGCACCAACTACAAGCGAAGAATCCGGTTTGGATTTTATTGCAGCAGTCGGAGTATCGGACATTTCAATAATTTGTGTTGTATGATGAATGGTTCGTTCTTCAATTTTAACATTTTCTCTACGGGCAGTTTCCAAAATTCGTTCTTTATCTCCGACAAGAATTAAATCTAAACTATTGTCATCTTGCATTGCAGCCGAAGCCGCAAGAATTTCGTGCTTAGGGGCATAGTCTCCTCCCATAGCATCTAGTGCAATTTTACATTTTTCCAATTTAGTTTCTGTCATTTAAGAGAGTACTTATGATTCTGGAACGAACATTGATCTGCCGGCATAGTATCCGCAGTTTGGACAAGCTCTATGGCTAAGTTTTATTTCGCCACAGTTTGAACAGCGGCTTAAGGAAGGAACACTCGCTTTGTAATGCGTTCTTCGCTTATCCCGTCTGCTCTTCGACATTCTACGTTTCGGATTTGGCATTTTTATTTCCTGTTAATTTAGTTTTTGAGTTTATCTTTCAATTTCAATTTCTTTAATGGTTCCCAAACATCTTGAATAATTTCCTTCTTGCAAGAACATTTTTTCACATTCAAGTTCGTTCCACAAGTTGGACATAAGCCTTTGCAGTCGTCACAGCATAACTTTTTCATCGGTATCGAAAGATCGGCATACTCAAACACATCTTCTGTAATATCTATCTTATTCTGATCGGGCGACAAAAACTTGAAGTTAAAATCGTCTACCTTCTGAGATTCTTTGCTGAAAAGGTAACTGATCTGGAAATGATTTGTCAGATCAGATTCGAATTCTTGTGCACATCTGTCACAAATCAACTTTGAATGAAGCAATAGATCACAATCAAGCACAATCTGGTGAGGCGATTTATCCATTTTACAATTGATTTCAACATTTCCAAAGAACGGTGCAGCCAATTCCAACTTCTTGGCACTTTCAGTCAATGCAAATTGATGGATACCGTCCGAAAAATTAGTATATTTTACAATCATATGAAGAACAATAAAAAAATTGGGTCAAAATATACACCCGCCATTATTTATAATCAAGAATTCAGCTTTTTGAAAAAAAGTAGAAGAGTTTAAATATATGCCGGTCTATGCTTCGATACTCGCTGCAATTCTACCAATGTTTTTTTACTTGTTAATAATCTGGCGGATGGATAAGTATGACCGCGAACCGTTCGCAGCTGTGATGATTCATTTTTTCTGGGGATCTTTTGGTGCGGTTATACTTGCTTTGATCGGTACGAGCATCTTGAACACCGCTTCTTCCCTCTTAACCAAAAGTCAAAATTCTTTTCTTCAGATCGTTCTGTTTGCACCTCTAAGCGAAGAATTTGCAAAAGGAATTTTTCTTCTCTATACGGTCAATAAAAAAAATTTTGACAACATTACAGATGGTTTGGTTTACGGCTGCGCTATAGGACTTGGATTCGGAATGACCGAAAACTTCATCTACTTTATCACATATGGAAATTCTCTGACATCCTGGTTTTACATTGTGATTATCCGTTCTCTTTTTTCGGCGGTAATGCATGCAATTGCAACCGGAACGTTCGGTGCATTTCTGGGTTTAGCAAAGTTTTCCACTTCATGGCTAAAATATATTTTTCCGATTCCAGGAATAGTTCTGGCAGTCTTTATACATTTCATTTGGAATTATTCGGTCAGTTTCAAAAATACCTATCTGTTAGGAATAATTTTTATTTTTTTATGCATTCAATTCTTCTTTTTTGTGTTTAAATTGTCTATAGAAAACGAAAGAAAAATTATTCAAAGAGAACTGCTGGAAGAAATCGGTCCCGGTTTTATTCAGGATGCTCACTTAAATATACTATCGGGATTTAATAGATTTAAGAGCGGATGGATAAATGAAAAGATCAGAAGGCAATATATTAAAGCTGCTATCAGATTGGCATTTAGCAAGAACCAGCTGAAGAAAGTTAATGATTCCAGAAAAATTTATTACGAAACTGAAATCGAAAAGAACCGGGAATTAATTCGCAGGATCTTATCAAATAATTTAATGATGAATTAAATGAAAGCAATCGGCATATTTGGCGGATCTTTCGACCCCATTCATCTGGGTCATCTTGTTACAACAAGATTTGTTTATGAAAAACGGGATCTTGAAAAAGTAATTTTCATACCGAATAATATTTCTCCGCTTAAAACTGATTTGACCCCGGCATCTTCGCTGCACAGAATGAATATGCTTAAACTCGCGGTCGAATCGTTTCCATATTTTGAAGTTTCTGATTACGAGATAAACCGAAGCGGCGTTTCATATACTTACTACACACTTCTGGAATTGAAAAAATCTTACCCGAAGTTAGAACTGATCATCGGTTACGATAACTTGCTGGTGTTCGATAAATGGTACTTGCCAGAGAAAATTTTTGAACTGGTTACTGTTGTTGTAATGAAAAGAAGTACCGACATTGAAACTGTAACAAAAAACGAATTTTTCGATTCGGCAATTTTCATCGATACTCCGACAATTGAAATCTCGGCAACGGAAATACGCAAACGTGTTAAGAAAGAACTTTCCATAGAATATCTTGTTCCCAAAAATGTAAAAGAATATATTTCTAAAAACGGTTTATACAAATAGTTGAAGAATGATTCCGGATAAACTCATAGAAAGAATTTTTTCGAACGATAAGCGGGCTGTTTCCAGAGCAATCAGTTTGGTCGAAACAGGTAATTCTTATTCTACAGAATTACTAAAAGAGCTTCACAAAAAAATTGGCAGTGCATATCGAATCGGAGTAACCGGACCCCCGGGCGCCGGAAAATCTACTTTAACAAATCAGCTTACAAAATTTTTCAGAAAGCAAAAAAAAACAGTCGGCATCATCGCCGTCGATCCAACAAGTCCATTTACCGGCGGAGCTTTGCTCGGTGATCGTGTTCGCATGAGTGATATTGGCAACGACGACGGAGTTTTCATTCGTAGCATGGCAACACGCGGCAGCCTCGGCGGTCTAAGCAAAAAAACTATTGACGCCGCAGATATAATTGATGCAGCCGGTTACGATTACATAATTTTCGAAACGGTTGGGGTTGGCCAATCGGAACTCGATGTTGCAAAAGCTGCAGACACAACCATTGTTGTTCTAGTTCCGGAAAGCGGGGATTCTATTCAAGCTATGAAAGCAGGATTGATGGAGATTGCTGATTTTTTTGTTCTTAACAAAAGCGACAGACCCGGATCCGACAGCGCGCTCTCGGCACTCAAAACTATTTTGATGTTCAAAGAGCATAACGAAAAAAGCTGGCTGCCAAGTATTTTGAAAGCGATTGCTTCCGAAAACTACGGAACACGCGAGATTGCCGAAGAAATTACCAAACATCGAACCTATTTGGAGATGAACGGATTACTGAAAACCAAACGTGAAGAACATTACAAAGTTCGAATAAAAGAAATTGTTGAACATTTTATTAAGAATGAATTGTGGCGGCAGCACCGTGCTGAGAGTTTAGATGCATCGCTTGCAAAAGTTGTTGAAGGAGAAACATCTCCTTATGAAATTGCAGAAACGCTTTTCAATGATTTTAAATCTACAATTAAATAAAAAGGTTTGTCATGTTAGAAACTAAAACTGAAACTGCTTTTCTTTTAGATCTTGATGAAGATCGGACAGCTATTAAAAATACGATCAGAGATTTTGCTGAGAAGCAAATTAAACCGCGCGTAATGGAGTTTGACGAATCCCAGAAATTTCCGATGGACATTATGCAGCAGCTTGGCGAACTGGGATTTCTTGGAATTCTGGTACCGGAAAAATTCGGCGGCTCGCAACTTGGATATGTCGAGTATGCTCTCGTTGTTGAAGAACTGGGACGAATAGATCCATCCATTTCTCTATCGGTTGCCGCTCACAACGGTTTGTGCGTCAATCACATCAACATTTTTGCAAACGATGAACTGAAAAAAAAATATTTGCCCGACCTTGCTGGCGGAAGAAAAATAGGAGCGTGGGCATTGACCGAACCTGCGTCGGGAAGTGACGCAGCCGGAATGCAAACAACCGCTGTGAAAGAAGGTAACTATTACATTCTCAACGGAACAAAAAACTTTATCACCCATGGCGGTGTTGGAGAGACTGCAGTTGTTATGGCAATCACGGAGAAATCAAAAGGTAAAAAAGGAATTTCTGCTTTCATCGTAGAAAAAGGAACGAAAGGATTTCTTGTTGGCAAGAAAGAAAATAAATTGGGAATGCGCGCAAGCGAAACAACACAGCTTGCATTTGATAACTGCAAAGTTCCTGCTGAAAATTTAATCGGCAACGAAGGAGAAGGTTTCACTCAAGCGATGAAAATTCTTGAAGGCGGAAGAATTTCTATTGCTTCTTTGAGTGTCGGGCTTGCTCAAGGTTGCCTCGAAGCTGCACTCGCCTACTCGAAAGAAAGAAAGCAATTCGGCAAAACACTTTCGGAATTCCAGGCTACACAATTTAAGTTAGCAGAAATAGCTACCGACATCGAAGCAGCGCGTCTGATGACATTCAAAGCCGCACGTCTCAAGGATGAGGGGAAAAATATTCTGGATATTGCTTCGAAGGCAAAATTGTTTGCCAGCGAAGTTGCTACAAAAGCTGCAAACGAAGCTGTTCAAATACTCGGCGGTTACGGATTCACAAAAGATTATCCGGTAGAAAAATTTTACCGCGATGTGAAGCTGCTCACAATCGGTGAAGGCACTTCCGAAGTTCAACGGATTGTAATTGCAAGAACACTTTTACAAGATTAAACAAAAATCATTATGACCAGGATAGGAACACCGGTAAAATCGAATGAAGTTTTTCTTCGGAGAGAAGACTTTCACAAAAATCTTATAAGAAAGATTAATGCGATCCGCGACACGATTAAGCTTGGAGGCGGTAAAGGTGCAATCGAAAAACAGCACGAGAAAGGAAAACTTACTGCACGTGAGCGAATAGAAAAATTGATCGATGGGGGTTCGACATTTTTTGAATTGAACACTTTTGCCGCGCATGAAATGTACAAAGAATACGGCGGTGCGCCAAGCAGCGGAACAATTTACGGCGTAGGAAAAATCGGCGGAAAGAATTTTATAATTGTTGCAAACGACGCAACTGTAAAAGCCGGCGCCTGGTTTCCGATTACTGCTAAAAAAAATCTTCGTGCACAAGAAATTGCAATTGAAAACCGTCTTCCGATAATTTATTTGGTTGACAGTGCGGGTGTGTTTCTTCCCCTTCAAGAAGATATTTTTCCGGACAAAGAACATTTCGGAAGAATTTTCCGCAACAATGCAGTAATGTCCGCAATGGGAATTTCTCAAATTTCTGCCATCATGGGTTCATGTGTTGCCGGCGGCGCTTACTTGCCCATCATGAGCGATGAAGCATTGATTGTGGAAGGTGAAGGTTCGGTTTTTCTTGCCGGCGCTCATCTTGTTAAAGCTGCCATCGGAGAAGAAATCGATAACGAAATGCTCGGCGGTGCTCGTGTTCAATCTAATATTTCCGGTGTTACCGACTATATTATGAAAAACGATCAAGAAGCGATTCTTCAAATCAGAAATTTAGTAACGAAATTTGGTGAAACCGATAAAGCCGGATTCAACAGAATCAATTCGCTTCCCCCAAAGTTTGATACAAAAGAAATTTACGGATTGATTCCAGAAGATACTATAAAGCCGTACGACACTTATGAACTTCTTGCCCGGATAGTTGATGATTCGGAAATTGACGAATACAAAGCCGGTTACGGAAAAACTCTGATCGCCGCATACGCACGTATTGACGGCTGGGCAGTTGGAATTGTTGCCAATCAACGCAGTATCGTAAAAACGGAAAAAGGCGAGATGCAGATAGGCGGTGTAATCTATTCCGACAGTGCTGACAAAGCTACACGCTTTATTATGAACTGCAATCAGAAAAAAATTCCTTTGGTGTTTTTGCAAGATGTTACCGGATTTATGGTGGGCAGCAAAGCAGAACATGGCGGAATAATAAAAGACGGCGCCAAGATGGTAAACGCCGTAGCCAATTCAGTTGTACCAAAAATTACAATAATCATCGGCAATAGTTTTGGCGCGGGCAATTATGCAATGTGCGGCAAAGCTTACGATCCGAGATTTATTTACGTATATCCGAGCGCAAAAATTTCAGTTATGGGCGGTGCCCAGGCAAGTTCTGTCTTGCTCGATATTCGTCTAAAGCAAATGGAAAAAACGGGAAAGGAATTCACAAAAGATCAAAAAGAAAAATTGCTGAATGAAATTCTTCAATCGTATGAAGAGAAAAGCACTCCTCTTTATGCTGCAGCACGCCTTTGGGTAGACGAAATTATCGATCCGGCTTTAACTCGCGAATACATTTCCAATTCAATAGAATGCGCAAATAATAATCCTTTTGTTCCCCGCTTCAGTACCGGTGTTATTCAAACGTAAAAAAAAATGCAGCACTATAAGTTCGTTTCAGCATTGCTCGTGATCTTGCTCTACACTTCGAGCAGCAACGTTCGCGCCCAGCAGAAATACGATAAGTCATTCTACGGCGGTTTGTTTTATTTATTGCATTACATGACAACACCGGAGTATAAACAGTTCGCATCTACACACAAAGACCTTGAAACGGTCGATCACATTTACGAAACAGCATATAAATTTTTTGACGGCAACATTTCGGAAACACTTTTTTGTCTTTCATTCACTTTTCTTCCTTATAACAAAATATTAATGCGTTTGCCGATAATAAGAACCGTAGTAACAATTCCGTTACCGTCGCCACCCGAATCGGTCTTCAAGGAGAAATTGACAAACAAGCCCAAAAACGTTTTTCCGGATTAGACTTCAAATGACTTTGGAGATAAAGATAATCTTGCTCATTTTT
>CAZQQC010000103.1:0-10555 GCA_964595365.1 uncultured Melioribacter sp. | reverse complement strand
GTTAATAACTGATGTTACACAAGGTTTGGGTTCGACAAACAAATTTTTGTTGTTTTATAGAAAATACCCGTTTTGCAATTTTAATTTTTCATGGTCGATCAAAGCTTGCGTAACAGAAATTAATAATTTATTCATCGTCTAACTAGCTGCCGCTTTTTAATCGATTAAACCTTGCGGTATTACGTTGTGACTAAATAATGGAGAGTCTTTTCAATGAAAGAACCGAATGTGAATATCGGAATACTTTCCGAAAAAGAAATAACATTTGATCTCTACGGCGAGTTCACTTCTGCAGGATCGAGCAAGTATCTCAGCGGGGAATTCAAAGCTAAAAGCGCTGGCAGCGGAATTTCGATTCAACAGGATTCCAAAGAATTGTTTATTGAAAAAGAAATTGTTTTTGTCCCGAACGACATTGAGACCGAATCGTTCTTACTGCAAAATGTTGTGATAGGAAAAAACTTTCACTGGCAAAAAAGAGAAAACCAGCGGTTCAGAGGTACATTAAAACTGATAAGAGAAAATGAAAATATAACTGCAGTCAATACGCTTCCGCTGGAAGAATATTTGACAAGTGTTATCTCATCGGAAATGAATGCAAGCAGTTCACCGGAACTTTTGAAAGCGCATGCAATTGTTTCCCGCGGATGGCTGCTTGCTCAGTTGGAAAAGAAAAACAGAAAAGCCGTTTCCGAAATAATAAGTAACGAAGAAATTATACGATGGTACGACAGGGAAGATCATAAAAATTATGATTTTTGTGCCGACGATCATTGTCAAAGATACCAGGGTGTAACAAGAATTGTAAACGAAGCTTCATCGAATGCAATTTCGGAAACACGCGGCCTTGCCCTTATATACAAAGGCAAGATTTGCGATACGCGTTATTCAAAATGCTGCGGCGGCTTTACGGAATCTTTCGAAAATGTTTGGGAACCGGAGAAGCATGAATACCTTTCGTCGGTCTTAGATTATAAATTCGAACAAAACGGAAAGGAGACGGATCTAAGGAACGAAAAAGCTTTCGATCTCTGGCTAAGAACCAGACAAAACTTCTTCTGCAATACAAACGATAAAAAAATTCTTTCTCAAGTGCTTGTCGATTTCGATCAATCTACAAACGATTTCTTCCGTTGGAAAGTTGAGTATACTCAGGACGAAATTTCCAATTTGATAAAAAATAAAATTAATATTGATTTCGGACAGATCAAAGACCTTGTTCCGGTGGAAAGAGGCTTCTCCGGCAGAATCATCAAACTTAAAATTGTGGGTATCAATAAAACATTAACCATTGGCAAGGAACTGGAAATTAGAAGAGTTCTTTCACCGTCACATTTATATAGCTCTGCATTCAGTGTAACGAAAACAAATGCCGGCAATGATATTCCCGAAAAATTTATTCTTGGGGGTGCAGGATGGGGACACGGCGTTGGACTTTGCCAGATTGGTGCAGCAGTTATGGGAAAACTCGGCTATAGTTTCGATGAAATATTAACACATTATTTTCAAAAAACAAAAATTCAGAAAGTCTATTCATGAAAGTGCTTCATAGTTGTCTCTCGCAAAGCTGGGGGGGTATGGAAATGTATTCTCTCGATACCGCACGAACGCTTTTGAAAGCAGGGGTTGATGTTGAACTTCTATGCTATCCGGGGTCGCGTCTTCATAAGGAAGCTTTGAAATCCGGCATCAAAACATACGCTCTCAAGTTTCGGAAAATCTTCAATCCCGTTAATCTTTACAAAATGAATAAACTCATCCGCAAAAATAATTATGATCTGATCCACGCCGAGTCATCCGGGGATTTATGGCTTATTGTTCCGTCGCTAAAATGGAGCGCTTACAAAACGCCATTATTAATGACGAAACATGTAGGCTCGTTTATCAATAAGAAAGATATATTTCATAGGTGGATTTATAAACGCGTTGATGTTGTACTAGCTATCAGCCAGGTTATCAAATCAAACTTGCTTAAAACAACACCTCTCGATGAAACACGGATACTTCTATTGTATGATTCTATCGATACCGGGCGGTTTGACCCTGCATTAGTTAAAGAGAAAACTGTACGCAAAGAATTTGGAATTAGTGATGATGAAATAGTTATCGGTATGACCGGAAGATTCAGCCCCGGTAAAGGACATGAAGAATTTCTTACAGCGGCAAAACACCTGAGCCGCAAATTCGATAATCTCAAATTTATAATAGCGGGAGAACCAAGCAGAGGCGAAGACGGTTATGCTGCCAACATAAAAATACTTGCTGCCGAACTGGGAATAATGGATAAAATAATTTTTACAGGATACAGAACAGACGTTCCTCAAGTCTTAGCAGCCATGGATATTTTTGTGTTCCCTTCTCATGCGGAAGCATTCGGAATGGCTTTGGTAGAAGCAATGAGCATGGAAAGGCCTTCAGTTTGTTCAAACTCGGACGGCGTTTTGGAAATTGCCGTTGACGGCGTTACTTCTTATCTTTTTAAAAATAAAAATCCAGAAGACCTTGCCTGTAAAATCGAATTGCTGATCAACTCGTCTTCTAAAAGAAAAGAGTTCGGACTTGCCGCACGCAACCGCGTGATCGATCTTTTTAACATCGATAAATTTACTAAGGAGTTAATAAACATTTATAAATCTGCTCTCAGCTCAAAGCCGGCAAAAGGAAAACCGGGCAGCACTATGCACTTGAAAGCCGAGCAGATTTGAATTATGATTGTGCATTAAGAATAAAAAAATTGTTAGATGACTTTTCTCAATCCCGCGGTCTTGCTCGGTTTGCTGGCTGCTTCAATTCCTGTTGTACTTCATTTCCTTAATCTTAGAAAACTAAAGAAGATTGAATTTAGCACGCTTGCATTTCTAAAAGAACTGCAGAAAACAAAAATTAGAAAAATCAAATTGAAGCAGTGGCTGCTTCTTTTTCTAAGGATTACTATTATTACATTTTTGGTAATGGCATTTGCGCGCCCAACCGTAAAAACAATAACAATCGGAAGTTCGTCTGCCGCAAAGACTACAGCGGTATTCATAATAGACAACACATTCAGCATGTCGGTCGTTACCGAGAAAGGTTCGTATTTCAATCGTGCAAAACAAATTGCAAAAAGTCTGTTAAATAATTTTCAGGAAGGCGACGAGATAGCTCTTCTGCCGGTTAGCGGGGTAAAGTTCGATCTGTCGAAACCTGCTTCAAATTTTTCGGAATTAAAAAAAGCAATTGATAATCTGCAAATTTCGATGCCGGGTAAGACGCTCAATGATGCGATTATTAGAGCGGCACAGATCTTATTTCAGTCAAAAAATTTTAACAAAGAAATTTATCTGTTCACAGATTTTCAAAAAGGACGAATGTATAATTCACCCGGCGAACTGACCAACCTTACTCAAATGTTTAACGCTAACACACGGTTATTTGTTGTGGATTTAAGCGAGAAGCAACCGACCAATCTTGGAATTGATGATCTAATCCCGAACAATCAAATTTTTGAAAAATCGAAAACTGTTAGTTTCACCTCACGAATAAAAAACTATTCCGGTAAACCGGTAAACAACGCTGTGGTTTCGTTTTTTATAAATGGAAAAAGAAATGCGCAGCAGAGTTTAAGTTTGAACAGTGGAGAAACCCGCGACGTTACTTTTGAAACAATGCTAAACGATACAGGACTCGTCCAAATATATACCGAACTTGAGGACGACGATATTCTTCAGGACAACAAAAGATTTTTCAGCGTTTATGTGCCGGATAAGATTTCAGTGCTGGTGATAGACGATCTCCGCGATGATTCAAAATTTATACGTATGGCAATAGAAAATCCGTATAACAAAGTTAAGATTGACGAATATAATTTAGCCCGGCTTTCATCCCTCGGGGTAGATAACTACAATGTGGTAATAATAATTGGCGGCGGGCAAAATTCTAATTGGAAAAACCTTTTGGATTATACAAAAAAAGGTGGCGGTGTAATTGTTTTACCCGGGTCTCAAACACCAATCGAAACTTTTCAAAACTTATGTAAGGCATTTAATCTTGCAGTGCCGTCAGGCTCAATCGGAAAAATTAATTTGCGGGAAGCGGGTTCCGGGTTTGATAAAATCGATTATCAAAATCCGCTGTTTAAAGATCTGTTTGAAGGAAAAGATTTTCCAAAAATCGACTCGCCAGAAATTTATCGTTACTTCAAAATTGATCCTGCGGGTAAAGGAATGAATATTATTTCGATGGCAGATAATTCTTCTTTCTTAAGCGAATACAAAATAGGCTCCGGCAAAGTGTTTTTGCTTAACAGCGCACCGGTATTAAGCTGGAATAATTTTCCGGTGAAAGCGCTCTTTGCGCCCCTGGTTAATAAGATGCTCTCAGCAGCTGCCTCCAAAATAAAAAACGAAGGCACAATGCTCGCCGGAGAAAAATTGGCAGTTAATATTTCCAATAAAAAATATCCGCAGATCAAAGTTGTGAAACCGAACGGATTGACAGAATTTATAAATGTGGATTCGCTTTCGAACAAAAATTACTTTTTTTATATGAAGACCGATGATGCCGGCGCATACAAATTTTACTCCGGCAATGATCTGTTAGATTATTTTTTTGTAAATCATGACCCGCGGGAATCTGTTGTTGAACATTCGGACAAATCCGAATTTGCCGATTATTTAAAGCAGATCGATTTCAAAGGAAAGATTTTTGAAGTGTTGCCGGATGACGACTTTTCAAAAATAATTTATCAGGCAAGATTTGGAACAGAGCTATGGAAATATTTTTTAATTTTAGTTTTAATATTTGCGATTGTCGAATCTCTCGTTGCAAGAAGTTCTAAAAAAGATTTATCCGTCATACAGAATCAAGCTGGTCCCGTGTCGACGAGGTAAAGCGGGCATCTAGTATCAAGAATCAAACGTTTAGCATGATTGATTTAAAACCAATACCGGTAGAACGGGCAATATTAATCGGTCTAATCTCAAACGAGTATTCCAGGCAGCAAGTTGAAGAACACCTTGACGAATTGGAAATGCTTACATCGACTGCTGGAGCGGAAACTGTATTTAAGATTATGCAGTATCGCCAGAGTCCAGACCCGGCATTTTTTATTGGCAAAGGAAAAGCGGAAGAAATTGCCCGGCTAATCGAACTTAACAATGTTCAACTTATAATTTTTGATGACGATCTAAATCCAACACAAGCAAGAAATCTTGAAAAGCTTTTTGAACGCAAAGTTTTAGACCGCAGCGGATTAATACTCGATATATTTGCATCGCGTGCAAAAACTCGCGAAGCTAAAAGTCAAGTCGAACTTGCCCAATTGCAGTATATGTTGCCCCGGCTTAGCAGAGCATGGACACACTTATCAAAACAATACGGCGGAATAGGAACGAAAGGACCCGGCGAAACGCAAATTGAAACGGATAGGCGCATAATCCGTATGCGTATTGGTAAATTGAAAGAGAACTTGAAAAAAATTGAAGCTCAGCAAACGACAAAAAGCATTGGACGAAAAGATCAGGTTACAGCATGTCTGGTTGGCTATACCAATGCAGGTAAATCAACGCTACTAAATAGACTTACCAATGCTGGCGTTCTTGCAGAAGATAAACTTTTTGCAACGCTTGATTCGACAACGCGTTCGTTCGACATTGAAAAAAATAAAAAGATCTTGCTGAGCGATACGGTTGGGTTCATTCGTAAACTTCCGCATCATCTTGTGGCATCTTTTAAAAGTACGTTAAACGTTGTTCGTGATGCGGGTATAATTCTTCACGTTATCGATGTTTCCCATCAATATTCTGACGACCACATAAAAATTGTGGATGATATGCTCAACGACCTTGGAAGCGGCAGAAAAATCCAGATTAAAATTTTCAACAAGATTGATGCGTTAAACGACAGGCACAAAATGGAAATTATTTCGAACCAGTATCCGGGCAGTCTATTTATTTCGGCGGAACGCGGTATCGGCAT
This sequence comes from uncultured Melioribacter sp., assembly GCA_964595365.1. Lineage (GTDB taxonomy): Bacteria > Bacteroidota > Ignavibacteria > Ignavibacteriales > Melioribacteraceae > Fen-1258. Next base: position 4,600 of record CAZQQC010000103.1, on the reverse strand, counting down.
CCCGAAATTGAAACAAAACCTTTTGGATATTTATGAAAAAAATTATGTTGAGCACACTTTAAAACTCGAACAGAGACGGTCGAAGGCTATTTCAAAAATTTACGAACTCGCCGAAGTGCTCGATACTGTCTATGAAGAGGATTTTGTTTTTCTTACTTACCGTGCAAGCTCGTCCAATCATAATCTTATTCAAAAAATTATTCACAACAGTTGAAAACGGGAGGTTTATGATTCTGTATGCGGATTATATATTTGTAATCTACTTAATAAATGTTATGAACAGTACGGCGTAAGAAATGAAAAGTGTAAAAGAATATTATGACAAAGTCGGCTGGACAAAGCAAAAAGGTAAATACGTTGATACATTAATGTTCACTTCCGATAAAGGAATAAAATATAAGGAAGCATGCATCAATAAATTACGGGAGATGATTGGAAGCCCGGACCTGTTACTTGATGTTGCATGCGGGGCAAAACCGTTCTATTCAAACGCTAAAAAACAATTATGTATAGATTTCAGCATAACTGCAGTTCGAGAAGCCAAAAAGAATAAACCGGACGGACTTTTTGTTTTGGGAGATATAACCTGCCTGCCATTAAAAGATAATTCCGTTTCGGATTCGCTGTCGCTGCATACTATTTATCACGTACACAAAGACAAACAGAAGCAGGCTATCGAGGAACTAAAAAGAGTAACGAAAAAGAAATGTTATATTATTTACAATGCCGGTAAGCATGCAACCGTGGTTAATATTCTAACATTACCTTTACAACTATGGAATTGGTCCGAAAAAAGAATAAATCCGAACAGTAAAAGGAAACTTTACTTTTATGCTCACAGCTACATGTGGCTGGAACAATTCGGCAAAATTGAAACACACAGGTTGCTTAACGAAAACGGAATTAAATTATACAGTAAATTATTATGGCTTGTAACTAAAATTGAAAAGTATTTTCCAAAACAAGCTTATCATCCATTATTAATAATAGATAAAACACAGGATGCGTAATTACCCATAGGTCAATTTGATATTTCATTTTATTCCTTTCTTCCTCCATCCGATTTCTTATTTCCGACTTCTGTATTCTTATAGATACTTTCTTTTCCAACTCTATCTTTCCGGTCAATCCACTTATCAATTTTCAAAATCAGGAATCCGAACAAAGCAAGACCGATCAGAATTAAAATCGTAACAAGTATAAAAACAATTGTGTAGAGACTCACCCTTCTTTACCTTTTTGTTTTTTCTTTTTGTGTTCCATAAATATAAAATTAGTAAACTGATTGGCTATTATAAAGGCTACAACCAGAATTAAGCCGCTATTGAACCGGTGATAGGACATTTGAAGAAAGAATTTAGAATGGAACAAAACTATCTGCATGGAGAAGCATCTCCTAAAATAAATGCATTATTAGCGGCATCTGGATGGAATTTGAAGAAGTTAGCTGAGAAACTGAAGAAGAATATTTTTTGGCCTTTCATAAAATTCCTTGCTCATATTTTCCAAAATGCTTTTGTCCCCGATTGTGCACGTCTTTGTTATTCTTAAGGAGCGACTAATTAGTTGTTCCTTAAAAAGTGGTTTTCAGATTCATTGTTGGGGTAAACAGCAACTCAAATCTAAAAATGAGCTGTTCTACGGTCTTGTAAAACGAGACAAAAAAAGTTTCTGCTTTACGCATCCACTTTCTAAAATTGTATGCTGCACTTGCCAGCATTACATTCATCTGATCTCCAACAACTCCCTTCAAAAAGTTTCTACCCAATCGATTATCTGTTTTCAAATGACCAATGACCGGTTCTATCGATGCTCTTCTTCTAAACATTCCTCGCATTTTCTTCTTCTCATATTCACTCATTGATTTCTTTTGGGGCTTTGGTATCAGTATTTCTGTTTCTCCAATTTTTGTCTTGCCCTTGTAGCCTCTATCTGCTATTGCCAAGTTTGGACGTAATCCTCGTAACTGTTCGCATTGATCTAATGCTTTTGGTAATGTGTGTCCGTCATATTCATTTTTTCTAAACTGTATGCACCTACTATTATTCCACTTCTCTTTGTCAGTACGATGGATGCCTTTGAACCAAACTCATATTTTTTATGCTCTTTACCTTTTGAGATACAATAAACTTCAGGCTCATGTATGCTGTAGATCTTTTCTTTGTCATCTTTCTTCTGAGTCAATATTCTGTTAAATATTTTTAACTTCGCCTCGTAATTCTTTTTTTGTTCTGAACTTAACTTACGCTCAAGCTCCCGAACTAAACGACCGGCTATTGTTTTCATTTTTCTTTCTGCTTGCATTGCTTTTTTCTTGTTCTTTGGATGATTTCTAAATCGCTGCAACATTAACAGCTTTTTTACTGTCCGTTTGTAGCTTTGGCGTTGTTCTAGATCTTCTGCTTCAGTAACCTTGCAACTTTGATCGATTATTTTTCTGTATAGTTTCACATCTGTCGGAAACGTTATATTCTTTTCTTGCACTGTCGTATCTACTACAACTTCTTTTTCCATCGACGATTTACTGTGCAACTTTATCGATATCTCCAGTATCTTTTTTACTCCTTCTTCTCCTATCCTTTTTCTGAAGTGCACCATGTCACTCGGCTCCACCGGAAATTTCCATTGAAATATTTTTTCTCCGCTGAAGTATTGCCAATATGGATTTTGTACCCATTGAACTATTACTGTTTCATCTCCCAAATTGTACATCTGCTTCAGTAGCATCAGAGATATCATCAAGCGTATTGGCTTTGATGGTCTGCCAAAGTCTACATAATATTTTGTAAATGCTTTTTCGATTTCTTCCCATGGTAATTTTTCTGCCAACTGATACAACGGCTCTTTCGGATTGAGAAGTTCTTTGAGCCCTTGGTATAGAAAGCTTTGTTGATTTTGATCTGGTGAGTTGCCCTTCATTTTCTCTTATCCGTTATTATTTTCTGCAAGGTTTTGACTGCAACTTATTTAAATCTTGCAATATCCGACAACTCTTTTTTCCCCTTTTCTTTTGTTTTTGCCCCTCCTTCAAATCTTTTTGGCTTTTTCAGCAGCGACTAATTACTTTTGGTTACAAATTTTAACCTTTCTTTTTTTAATTCACACAGCTGGTTGTATTAATCTAATCTGTTCTTCAGGTCCTCTGCATTTTCTTTAATTTTTTTATCTGTAGTTTTTAAAATTACTTCATCTAAAAGTTGAACGGCTTTTTTCTTGTCTCCGGTCGTCGCAATTATTTCTGCCAATTTTATTTTTGATCTTTCTTTCAATGCACTTTCATTTTCATAATTATTAATAACGGTATTAAAACAAACAACAGCTTGAATACTGTTTTTCATCTCCCAATACAACTGTCCTAGCGAGTACAAAGTAAAGTTCAGTAGCTGTACATTATTTTTTCCCCTTGCATAATCTATTACATTTAGATACAACTTAACAGCGCTATCCGGGTTTGCAATTTCATAGCAACTTGCAAGATCCAATTTCATAGCAAAGTTATGTGGATATCTTATGAGAAAATTGTTTATGACATTTATTCTCGCATGTAGCATATTCTTATCTTTAGTATCACGATACTCTAAATAATAAAAATTTTCCAGGTATATCATGGCAAAGTATTTTGTAAAATTAAACTTAGCTTGATCAATAACCATCAGCATTTGTTTTATCCCTTCTTCTTTATCGCCACTGCTGATTAACCATCTCACATACCACGGAACATAGCTTGTAAAAATATTGTATAATCCTATGCCTAGATAAGCATCTTGAAAGTTATTATTTTTTTCTAATATGCTCTGTATTACTTTATAACCCTCTCTTCCCTTTTTATAACCACTCATGAATTCATCTTGGTTTAAAAAAAACAATCCCTGATAGCCATAACAAGCTCCCAATATCAATGCAACGCTATAGTTATTAGGGTCAATGCTTATTAACCTTTTCCCAATTTCAATTGCTTTTGCTATGTTTTTGTCAAACTCGTTTTTCAAAAAATCCGAAGAATAGAGCCCGTCGGATATCTCATTCTTTTGAATCAATGACGTATAATAATAAACAACTCCTCTCAAGAAATAGATTGTCGGGTCATCATCATCTTTTACTATTAGTGAATCAAGTTTTGCAATTGCCTCTTTCATTTGGAAAGAAAACATCAAATTGATTGCACCTGAATATTTGCTTTCATTCAGCACGTAGGTTTGAGAATAGTTACAACGGAGGGAAAGAAGAGATACTATACTTATCAATATAAATATTGTTTTTTTCATAAATTTTGCCCAAAGTCTAATTTCACGTTTATTTTACACGGTTTTTTTTCAAATAAACAACACAATTCTTCACATTTGTAATTAATATTACAGCAATAAAAATAAATAGTAGTAAGTACGGGAGTATGGTATTGATTGTTTTTAATACTTCAAAGATATTTTGGTTATTTAAATTAGAGACTAAATCATTTACTGTTTTATCTAGTTTAATCCCATCAATAGAGAAAATTTTTACAATGTAGAGAATATTGATTAAGAAAAATAAATTACTCGTAATAACCACATCTGTCCAAAACGATAGAATAAAAAGACCCACTTCCTACAGACCGAGTCAA
>CAZQQC010000102.1:0-10607 GCA_964595365.1 uncultured Melioribacter sp. | reverse complement strand
GTTCAACCTTGGCAATGGTTTTCCACCGCTCCCTATTTCAATTCCTTTACCTTTACAATATTCAAGAAATCCAAATTCCCAATTGATCTTTTCATTTTCATTTACAAAATTATTTTCGACCAGGTACCTATAATTTTCAAGAGCCACTTCGTTAGTGTCTTCAATCATTAAAATACTTTTTAGCAATTCTGCGGCGGATTCAAACTGTTTTTCCAGGATATTGGTTACAGCCAGGTTGTTTATCGCTTCGACGTTTTGTGGCTCCATATTCAGAATTTCTGCCAATTTATTTTTCGCTTCAGCAAGTTTTTGATTTTCGATAGCATTCTCGGCACTTAACAATGTTTCGACACTTTTCTTCGAGCTCCACTTTTTTTCATTCCGTCTTGCTTCAATCTTTTCGTTAAGAATTCTATTTTGTTCAAGTGCAGAAATATGAAACGGATTTTCTTTCAAGACTTTCTGAAGAAGTAAAAACGCATCAAAATAATTTTGCTGTTTAAGATGGATCTGAGCTATCTCAACAAGTGCTTTCGGATTTACTTTTTCTTTTTTCTTGATTGGATTTCCAGATGCATATCTAGTAATTAGCTCTGAAGTCTGTTTGTTGGATTGATTTACTTCATCACCCTTAGTTGAATTTGCCGTGAGGTTATCCGCTGCATCATTTTGATCGTAATATCCTTCGCAAGTCGAACAAATCGGAATTTCATCAAATCGTCCTTGTTGCCACAGTTCGATCATTCGTCCCCGTTGATCGCCTTCCATAATTTCTGAGAGCCGTTGACCGCTTAAACTTCCAACAACTCCTCGACTATTCAAGTCGGCACAACAAACGGTTACATTTCCGTCAGCAAGAACCACCAAATTCTTTTTCAAAAATTTGCAAAGTCGATTTTTATTTTTAGCTAACGGTGCGGCCGGCGGAAGTTCATTTGAATTCAGCGTCCCTTCCCACGAATGAGGATGTCGCAGTTCATAACTATGAGCAAGTTCAAGCACGGATCTGAATTCCGGATCCATCCAATTGACATTCACCGGTTTATCCGGCGGGACCATACAAATTATTCCCAGCTTTGTCTTGCTGTTTGATTCTTTAATCCCTTCATAAATTCGTCTGACATTTGCAGAAACTTTCGACCACTTAGCGCCTTTTCTGATATACTCAAAATTTTCCGGATTGCCACCATCAACACTCACTCTTATCTCATCAACAACGGAGTTCTGAGTTAGCAGTTTCAAAGTGCTATCTTTAAGTTTAGTTCCATTTGTTAGTAGTGCGATATGAATCGTTTTTTTGAACTTGGGTTTATAGTCGACAATCAATTGTAACGCTTCGTCTATTTTAGGATGGAGTAAAGTTTCCCCGCCATTATGCAAATCGATTCGTACTAATTCAGGTAATTCGCCAGCGGCAATTTGTTTTAAAATTTCTTCAAACATTTCTACCGGCAGGAACCGGGCTGGTTTTTCATGATCGAGTATGCACCACCGGCATCTCAAATTACAGATCGAGCTCAATTCAATATTCAACCATTTGCAACTTTTATCAAAGTAATTTGTAAGGACCGATGTATTTGCATTTGTATTTTCCTGCGTGGAAGCAGTTACAATTTCTTTTGCATTTGGTTTGATACAGACGAAAAGATCGCAATCAAATATTCCGAGATGGGGATGTGATGAACGTTCGTAATTTATAACAAAGCCTGCTTCTTCCAATTCCTTAAAAAGTTGCTTTCCATAGATACGGTACAGCAAAGAACCCGAGCCCTGCAGTGGATCTCCGTGATACACCGCTTCCCGTACAAAAACATCGTTGTCAGAATTTGTCTTATCAATTACATCAACAAAAACATTATGATCAAATCGTGAACTATCAAACGGCACGGTAAAAATTAGAGCGCCGCCGGGCTTCAATACACGGTAAATCTCCTCAATTGCTTCTTTGTAAAGACGAACATGTTCGAAAACATCGCTTGTAAGAGCAACATCAAAGCTGCTATCACAAAAAGTCAGTTTAGAAAGGTCTTGACAATAGTGACGTTCACTTAATATTGCACCCCGTTCCATATTTTTCAAGTAGTCGCTTGTTGTATATTGCTTCTTGGATCTCAAAAGTTTTGCAACGCTGTACATCGAGTCCGTATCATAAATTGAAATATCTTGTTCGCACAGTTCTTCAGATAATCCAAAAATCGTTTCAGAAGCAAATCCTCTGCTTTGTAAGTATTTCAATAAGCCTCTAGATAGTTGCCTGATTCTATTCGAAGAATGACAGTTATCACAAATCATCGATTCACGGAATAATTGGATTTTTGCGAAGGTGAAGAATGTCTTTTCTCCGCAAACCACACATGTACCATGGAAATAAGGAAAATAAGGCTGGCTCCACCCATTACTGCTATTCAGGGAAAAACGTTTTTCGTTTTCATTAATTTCTGCACCTACTCGAAAGCCAATCTCGTTCACAATAACCGAAAGTTCTCTATTATCACGAGAAGAGGGATCGATATTAGCAGGAATATATGTACGGGATGCAACGATCCGTATTGTTGCTAAGCGACGCGGCTTAGTCAAATCTCTCAATTCCATTTCAAGACCAAAACTTTCTGCTTTCGTAAGCTGCACATCATCGAGAAATTCATCGTCGATAAAAACCGAGAGGGTAAGCGGTTCAACCTCGAAAAACAATGCTGGAAAGTATCCACCGATAAATAATAAACCAGCCGACAAAGGAATATCAACTAAAACTTTTGCTTCTTTGCCGATGAATCTGTGACTACCGCGTTCCAATGAAAAGAAACCGCTTAACAACCTGTGAGAAAAAAAAATATCATCTGGATAAATTGTTGAAAAATCCGGTTCTCTTAAAATGCTGGAATTCTTTTCCCCGTTCGAAAAGAAATCATACAAACATTTTTGCCCGGATTTACTTTTATAAGAATAAAGTATAGGAGGCTGTTGTTTTTCTGAAAAATCATTTAACAAAGAATTATTTCTCTCCTGCAATTTTACAATTCAATTTCTAAAGGTTTGTTTTCTACTTCCCGCTTAAGTAATGTAGAACGTTCTAATATTATACCAATCCGTAATAGAGTGTTATGAGTAAATTTAAAGTTTCTTTTGCCGGTTATTGGCATCATGGCTATTAATAGCCATAAGGATTTTTGAGCTATGATGTTACTAAAGATGTGGACTTAACAAAAAAATTTTTTTTGTCTTAAAAAAAATACCCGTTTTGCAATTTTAATTTTTTCATAGTCGATCGAAGCTTGCGTAAGGTGAGTTAGCTTACAAATAGAATTGAGACTTTTTCAATCTAAACACCTAATTGAAAATGTTCTCCGATGATGAAGTGGATAAACATAAAGTAGTACAGCACCTAAATTCTTTTGTTGCTAGGTACAGCGCGGCGCTACATTTTTTTCGGCTAAGACTTTGTCTATCGACTTCATCAGTATCTTTATGTCGATGGGTTTGGTGAGAAAGTGATCTGCTCCGGCATCGTTAGCCATTTTCATCTCTTTAGTTGTGTTGTAGGCCGTAACAATAAAGATAGGTACGTTCCGGTACTTTTCGGTTGCTTTTAACTCTTTCGTGAGTTGAATTCCGTCTTTTGAGTCTCTCAATGAAATATCCATAAGGATAATATGGAAATCAACTTTCGAAATGACGTTGTAGAAAGAGTTGACCGTTCCTACAGTATAGACTTCAAACCTCTGAGAAAGAAAGAAACGAAGAAAGTCCTGAGATAGCTCTTCGTCGTCTACAACTAAAACTTTGGGTTTTCCATCCATGGAATTTATTCCCTTTAGTACCTGTATTAAAGCTAACTAAAACTTAAATTCTTTCAAAATTTTTTCTGAAACTTTGTTAAGGACTTCATCGGAATTATAGAACCCCGCAGCAACCTTTTGCCGTATTGCACCGATCCACTGAGAGTTCGATTCATTCCTATTCAGCTCTTTTGCTTCACCCGAGATTTCAATTTTGTCTCTCGGATCTGCTGCCGGATTGTTTTCGGCTTTATTAACTTTTGCTGAACCAATTATAGCTGAATTATTAGATACACCTTTAACTTCCACGTAGTTACCTATTATATAAAGTTAATTTTTTTCGTTGCTGTATGGCTGATAATTCCTTGGCAAGTCTTTTCTCTTCCATGGAAAATATCTTTACTATATTATCGAACTTCTCTTCAATTTGTTTAGCCTTTGGAAAAAGTTCTTTTTCATACACACGAAGTCCCGAATATCCAAATTCCTTTATCATCCTCTCTTTTAATTTGTGGATTTGCTTCATAGTTTCGACAGTTGAAGGGAAAACGGTATCAAAACTTTCAAAAGTTAGCAAATCCAAACTCTCTACTACAATTGTAAGTAGACTATTAAGATTCTCAATCTGTAAGCTTACTGTGTTCATTAGCCACCGAACAAACTACTTCCTGACGAGAAATAACTTTGCATTGAAAGTAACTGACTTAACTGTGACTGAAGCTGAATGTATTGTTTCCGCAGCGAGTCCGCGCTGGAATTTATACGCGCCTGTTTAGACGAAATAGTGTCGTTAAGATTTTGAATTGCAGAGCTGAATCTATTTCTTGCCGTATCTATATAACCGGTAGCCGCTGTAAGGTATGGCGTTATTCTATCATACAAAACAGTAGCGATACCGTTTGTAGAATTAAATACTGCAGCAACCTGATCGATGCTGCTTGAAATTGCATTATCAAGCTGTGCCGGGTTGGTTACGCTTAAACCGTTGTTTATGTCGAAAGTGATTCCGAGTTTAGAGAGGGAATTAATTTGACCGGTACTGAGCCCCGCCACATCGGAAGTAGTAGTTGAATACAACGTCCTTTGTAGAGTAGTTGCATTCGAATCACCAACCAATACCCCTCTTGTGCCATTGCTGGAAACTGTTTTGCTTTTAATGAATTTATATAGATCGTTAAAAGTATCTATGAAAGATTGAATCTTACCTCTAATTTTTGTCGTATCGTTTTGAACGGTAACGTTTACAGTAGGATCTGTAGCTTGCATTACCGATTTCAGATTTAGCGTAACGTTGGAAACCAAATCGGTAATAACATTGCTGTTCCTTTCAACATTAATTCCGTTGAACTGCAGCTTTGCATTAAGCTGCGTTGTTGCATAAACATAACCCGGAGTGTCAAGACCGGCATTCTGCACAAAACTTTGGCGTGTAGCACCCAGGTTCAAACCAACTGAAGCAAGCGCCTGACTCCCAGCTTCATCTGTTAACGACAGAATCCGGTAATCATAACCCGACTTCTTTGCAGTTAAAGAAAGCTGCGATGTTGATGTTGTGGGAGAAAACACCGAAGCGGTAACCATTCCTGCTGCGCTTATTTCTTTTGTATTCGAAATACCAAGTTCGGTAAGCAATGTACCGGTATCGCCGCTTAAAGAAATATATTTCGAATTATCGTTAACTGTTATCTGTAGCTGATAATTTGAACCGTTAATTATTTTTTGCGCGGAGATCCCCTGAATTGCGTTGAGCTGGGTAACAATATTATCCATTACCGCACTGTATGTACCGGCAGTGTAATTAATTGTTGTCTTTGTTCCTCCGAGATCCACTGTGAATGAACCGCTGCTTGCTGTCGATCCCGTTACCGAAGCAGAACTCACAACTGCTGTATCGTTATTAATTACGCCGGCAATTTTTGACATTAGGCTGGCGTTCGTAATTGCGCCGTTCACAAAATCTGTTGTATTAAACACAACCGACACATTGCTTGTCAAAGTACCGCCAGCGCCGTCCCCCGCCGTTATTACAAAATTGTGTGTACCGGCGGCAGTTATTACAGCATTATTTGAAGTTGAAGCCGGATCTTCAGACAACACTAAATCATTTTGAGCTAGTTGATTAACGCGCATCGAATAACTTCCGGCAAGCGCTGTACCGGAAATGGCAGCCGAAACAAAATTTTCATTCGATGATGTTGATGATTTATCTAAAAAAGCCGAGGAAGTTCCCGTCACCTTCAGCGTAGAAAGAAGAGAATTCAGCGTGTTAAGTTTTCCGCTCACAGTCACATACGCTGCATCCAGATCCTGATAGCGAGTCTTCCTTGTGTTGAGCGGTGTAATTTTATTGTTCGTCTCGGAGTTGATGTATGTACTTATGAGACTATTTATGCCCGACGTGGTTAAAAGATCATACGCCATGCTATTACCTCTTTCGCAAAGCCGTTTGCCATGTTTCTCTAAGTTCACTTAAAATTTTTTGAACGGCTTGAAAATTTTTCTTGCGCATTTGATGCTGACAAAAAATATAAAGATTTAACAGACCAACGGAAATTTCTTTTGCCCTCGTGTCTTCAAAATTGAGTGAGTTGATCAGAACTTGCAAAGCATCGTTGGTCTTCAACATATCCTGTTTCAGACAGCTTGAAATAGCAAAATCATACAACATTAAAATCAGTTGTTCGGGCGTTGAAGTTGAAATCTGATTAATTAAATATTGATTGATCTTTTCTTTGCGGGAATATGTTGCCATAGCAGTATGCATATTTGGTAACCTCGTTATAAATTAATAAATGCCCCCGATATAAAACCGGGGGCTAAACCGCTCTCCATTAACGGAAGAGTGATAAGAGTTGTTGTGGAGCCGAATTCATTTGTGATAACATAGCTGTTGCTATTTGACCCGAAATCTGTCCCTTGGTTGCGTTCAACTGCTCGGCAGCCATATCAGCATCAAACAATTGTGAAATTAATGCTGTGTTGTTGGCAACTGATGCAGTTAAGAAATCTTGACGGGAATTGAAAGTCTGCGTTGAATTACCGATGTATGTAAGAGCCGTTCTTACATTTGTCTGGAATGTCGTAATATCGGTTGTCATTGATGTAGAATTACCGGCTTGCAGAGCTGTCAATGTGGTGGTATTATCTCCAAGCTGTGCGCCAATGTTAACTGTAACGGCTGTTGCACCTGCACCAAACGAATTGCTGGCGCTTGCTAACAAATCAGCACCATTAATCTTAGTGTTGGTAAGAATGGAATTAATTTCATCTGCAAGAGTTTTAACATCATTTTGAAGTGCCGTCTTATCTTTCAACGGATCTTTATAGTCTTCTTGTTTTGCTACAACCTGATTAAGCTTGTCATAAACCTGTTGAAGAGCAGATTCTGCAGTTGACAAGAAGTTCTGAGCGGATGAAATGTTTGATAATTGCGATTTCATCTGCAAATTAGATGCTTCAAGTTTCTTGCCTACGTTCCAGCCCGAAGTGTCGTCTGCTACGTTATTAATTCTTTTTGTGGTAGCAAGACGTAATTGAGCTTTTTGCGTTTCGGCAGTAACTTTTACTAATGCATTATAAGCCTGAAGAGCTCCGAGATTGGTGTTAACCGAGAAAGCCATGATATACCTCCGTGTGTTTGTGTTTGTTTAACTAAGCTTCCATGCTTAGTCTTTATTTAATTAAGAGATTTAATTCTCAGTTATATTATCGGAGGCATTAAAAGAATGTTTAGAGCTTCGCGGTACTATCCGCTTGTTTCTATTTCTCAAAATTGTATTATCTTTTTTACACTTATAACAACCGGACCGTAGTGAGGGCTTTTATAAAATGAATGCTAAAGAGGCACCTTAGTTAACATTAATAATTTGCGCTTGAGTGTCCTTACCCTTGTCATAACATCGGTTATATGAGAAAACTTCTTTTCAAGTAACAAAACAATCGGCTTAATTTTCTCGTCTTGACCTTGTTTCAAATAAAAAGAAATCAAATAGAAAAAAATTGCCGGGTCGTTGTCTGCTTTGCCGGCTAATTTTTCAAGCACTAAAGTAGCTTCTTCTACCTTGCCTAACTCATCAAGCGTTTTTGCATATAGCTTCTGGATATCTGTCGAGTCCGGAAACTTCATTTTTATTTTTTCAACAATCATAATAACATGCTGCTTGTAAGGATTATTGTCTAACATTAAAATGAAAAAGTTAAGATTGTTTCCATTTGTCATTTGTGGAATTAATTCGATCTCTTCCTGTGTGAAAGAATAATTAGAGAAAAGTTTATTGAGTACATCATATTTTTTTACTCCACCCTGCCCCCCTTTTTTCTTATTATAAGAGAATAACTCGTTCTGATAGAATTGAAAGTTCGCGTTGTTTCTGTTTTGCATCGAGAGGGTAAGACCGTAATAAACAACTTCCTCCACATCAAGCAGAATTGAAAATGAATAATATGTGCTTTTGTTTAGAAGTTCTTGATTCAGTAAATAAGCTCTTTTGCATCTTTCTTCTGCAATTATCAATTCACCTTTTCTTAAAGCAATTTTAGATGCAAGCATGTGAGCAAACGGCTGCCTATCATCAATCTTAATCGAGTAGTGAATATATTTTTCGGCATCCAATATTTTGTGATTCTTCTGCGCGATCAAAGCAAGAGATGTATAGCATTGTGCTCTATACTGCCGGTCCAGTTTGCCGGATTCGGCTGCAGCCAAAAAATATTTTGTTGCGTTCTCACTGTCTCTAAGAACACTATATGTTAACCCGAGCTGGAATGCATGATAAGCGGATTTACTTAGTTCGTACTCTTCCAATAGCAGAAACAAATTCCGTTTCGCCTTCAATTGTTTTTCTTCGGTCGGTACATTATAACCAACATGTTTTATCAAAACTTTAGATTGAATAAGGGCAAGACCTTCATTCAAAAGCGACTGCTCGATTTGCTCATGCACTTTACCATAGAACATAATACCGGGATAATTTGCAAATAGTCTGACGTAACGAATATAATTATCCCTGCTGTTCTCTTTATCGATGCTCAGAATAGTGCAGTAATATCCGATCCTTTGTTTTACTCCCGTTATCTGTTTTATCTCTTGAATCGAATTTGCGTCCAGTCTTTCATCTGCATCAAGGTACAGTATCCAGTCGCTGGAAGATTTGTTTAAGGCAAAGTTGCGTGCGGCAGAAAAATCATTTATCCATTCAAAATTATAAACAGCAGCTCCATAACTTTTGGCAATCTCAGCCGTAGCATCGGTTGAGCCGGTATCTACTATTATTATTTCATCCACCACATTTTTCACCGACTCCAGACATTCTTTAAGATGCTTCTCCTCATTTTTCACAATCATAGAAAGAGTTAATGACATTCCGGCAATCCTTATTTAATTGATAATTGTTTCAAGTTTTTCTTTCTGTTCGGAAGATCACGGTTACAACCTCTGTTGTTGAAGCATTGTTTCAAAATCAAATCTGCATCTGTGTATTTTTTCCTTTGGTGCATTTACCAATTTTTTCTTCAAGTATCTGTCCCAATACAAACCGGGCAGTACTGTTCTTCCGAACTCCAGATTATTTTTAACACTACCGCATTTTTTATACCATCTCAAAACACACATGTAGAAATAATTTTATGGGGGGTTATGCGGCTTATTATTCGATTGGCTATTATTAACCAGTCATTTTACTGAAGCATTATAACTATGTCTTTGGTCATCTCTTCTATTTTTTGGTTAGCTTCGTTCATCATTTCAGTTTCGCTCGCGTTTCGCAATTGTTTTAACTCTTCAACACGATTTTTGTGCTGGGCAAGGCTTCCGCTTATATTTTCCGACATTATTTTTTCTTTGTGAGCAAAGCTTTTTCTTGTCTCGGCAATCAGCATCTCCTTTTCAGTTTTTAGATACTGAAGCCTTTTCTGCAGCTTCAGTTTAACATCATAACGTTCAACAACAACTACGCAGGAAATTAGAAGAGAAATAACCACTCCCACAAGAAAACTTATTGCACCCCACTTTGAGCCGGAAACCAGGAGGTATATGAAGGTCGAATTAAATTCCGAAGAGTCTCCAACTGCACGATTGGAATATCCTGCAACACCTCCTATAAAGAACACGATGAATGCAATTATGATATTATATGTCATGTTGTTAAAGATTGATACACGGGGATTATAACGATCTATATTGGGCAATTCATTTATTCTTTCTTCAATTGCGAGTGCTTCACAATCAAAATTTTCGTTTATTTTTTGAATAGTATCTGCCAGGTTCTCTTTAGTTCTTGTTCTGAAATTTTCAAGTTCCCCGACAAGATGTTTTTCAGCATCCAGGTTTTCTTTTATGGCGGTATCAAACCCTTGCAGCTTTTCCTTAACACGGCTATAAAAACTTTCTTTAATCTTTGAAATTATTTTTTCCAACAGTTCATCTATTCTTTTCTTAATCTCGGGATAGGTTGCATAAAACAAAGTGTTTTTCGAAGTAGAATATGTAGAAAATATTTTATCGAAGAAATCGAATGACTTTTTAATTTCTTCGTCGAGGTATTCATCAAGATTCTTATTCCTAATTTTTTCAAGATTATTTTTGAAACCGGAGAGCAAATTTTCATCGTATGTGCCGTGCTCGGCAAGAACAAGCCGAATTGAGTTGAAAGCTTTACCGAACTCACTTTCTTGAAAGACATTTAAAAAGAATGCATTTTTGAAAAAATAATTAAACATACCGAAATTGTTTGCCCGTAAAGCAATAGCCAGCCGGTGAACATCGTACTGCAGCACATCGCGCAAATAGTAAATTACCAACTCTTCGTTTCCAAGATAGAGTTCTGTTAACGC
>CAZQQC010000101.1:0-10640 GCA_964595365.1 uncultured Melioribacter sp. | reverse complement strand
ACATGGCTGAAAACAGAAGCAAGTTTTCTGCAATGCTGGATCAGCTTGAAATCGGTCAGCCGGAATGGAGTAAACTCTCAACAATCCAAGATGCTCTGCAGTTTGCAAATAAAGTCGGTTATCCGGTACTTGTTAGACCTTCGTACGTTTTAAGCGGAGCCGCTATGGCGATTGCTACCGATGATTTTGAACTTACCGGATTTCTTCAAAAGGCAGTTGATGTTTCTCCCGAACATCCTGTTGTGATTTCCAAATTTTTAGTTAACGCAAAAGAACTTGAGTTCGATGCCGTTGCTCAGAACGGCGAGATTGTCTGTTCGGCAATCTCCGAACACGTTGAAAATGCCGGTGTGCACTCGGGCGACGCAACTTTGGTTCTCCCGGCTCAGAGAACTTATCTTGAAACAATGAGACAGATAAAACAATTTTCGGCAGATATTGCAAAGTCTCTTAACATCAACGGTCCGTTCAACATTCAATTTCTGGCAAAGGACAATAAAGTAAAAGTGATTGAGTGCAACTTACGTGCATCCAGAAGTTTTCCGTTTGTTTCTAAAACGTTGAAGAAAAATTTTATCGAAACTGCCGCAAAAGTTATTATCGGGCAAAAAGTTGAAAAGTCGGATGATCTCACATTCAATTATGATTTTGTTGGTGTGAAAGCGCCGGAGTTTTCTTTTACGCGCCTTGAAGGCGCCGATCCGACAACCGGTGTTGAAATGGCATCCACAGGCGAGGTTGCTTGCTTAGGACAGGATTTCGACGAGGCATTTTTGAAAGCGCTCACTTCGGTTGGGTACCGCTTTCCAATCAAATCGATTTTGATTTCCTCGGGAACAATCGAATCAAAATCGGAATTACTTGAGCCTACAAAAAGTTTAACCAAACTAGGAATAAAATTTTACGCAACGCCAGGCACAGCAAAATTTATGGAAGCAAACGGCATTCCGGTTGAAACACTCGAATGGCCCCTAAACGGCAGGTCTCCGAACGCAGCAGATTATATTAAGTCCGGTAATATCGATCTCGTCATCAACATCCCTAAAAATTTTCAGGAAGAAGAACTCAACAACGACTACGTAATACGCCGCACTGCGGTCGACTATAAAATACCTCTCATTACAAACAGGCAGCTTGCAATGCGCTTGGCAGAAGCTTTAACAAATAAAGATCCTTTAAATCTTGAAGTAAAAAGCTGGGACGAATATTAGCACCCGGGTATAATTTTATCTTTCAACAGAAGATAAATATTGTTATCTTATTAAAGAAAAAACTGCTTCTTAAAAATGGGGCGGCAAATGATCGAAAAACCTAACCTCCTTATTGTAGAAGATGATGCGGAAAATCAAAAATATCTGAGCATGCTTCTTAGAAATTTCTACGAAGTTGATGTTTGTGATTCTGCTAATTCTTTCTATGAAAAAATAGAAAACAAAAAATTTGATCTCATTCTTATGGACATATCTTTAATTGGCAGGAAAGATGGATTGCAGCTAACCCAAGAACTCAGAATGAATTCAAGATTCAAGACAATTCCTATTGTTGTTCTTTCCGCACACGCATTTCAAAAAGACAAAGACAATGCGTATAAAGCCGGAGTAGATTTATATCTCGCCAAACCAGTACTAAAAAAACAATTGCTTGAAGCTCTGGAAAAGGTTTTGCAGCAGAAGTCCGGCAAGAATCCATAAGTTATTCCAAAGGAGAATCGAAATTATATCACGAATTATTCACCGGGCATAACTATTCGCAAATTATTTCGTCTAAAAAATACATTTTATAGGAGGACCTGATGGTCAGAAAAAATTTGCTGTTATTAGTTACATTTTTGCTGATTGCAAATAACTTATCTATCGCTCAAAAAGATAAAGACTCGACTGGCGGGAAATGGTATTCCTGGGGAAAATACGAATGGTTCGATTGGCATTTTCGCGGCAAACCTTTTGTTGAGATTAATTACGGCATTGGAACACCAAAGCATCAAAAAATAATAAGCGATTTTGCGCCTGTAGGTATTGCCGAAATTAAACTCGGCCATGTTTCAATGGATACCTATTATGAAAATAATATTATAGAGTTCGAAGAGAAATACGTGTTCGCTTCAAAAATCAGCACAGATCTAAAATCGAGCAATGTTAGTATTGATGAAATGAAGTCGTCACTTGAACGTTTCGGATTTGCGAGCAGAAGCGGTTACGGCTATAAATCCGGTGAATTGAAAATATTGCCTTATCATGCAACTGGATTCGCGTGGTCCCGACTTATAATGAAAACATATCCGGCACAATTCTATCTGATTGCAGTTCCTCCAATCACTTACAGTCAGGCAGTTAACGATACAGACATTTTGAATCAATTCCACGGCGCATTAAGATTTGGAACAATTTGGGAAAGCGGCGTTCGGTTTGACGTATCAAATTTTGTTTCGCTGAATGCCGGTTATGAAGCAGCGGTAATTTTTCCGCGTCATTTATTTGGCAAGTATCTTTTAAGTTTTGCAATTGAAGAGGGCGGGCTCGGTTTGCTTGATCGCTTTATTGATGAGATCGGCAATTCTTCTCCCTATGCTGCACCGATAGTCAACTTTGTATTGAAGAACAGCTTTTCGTACTTATTTTATTCGTTAAAGAAAGATAAAATGAACTGGCCTTTTGATACTGCTGCACCGTTGACATACGAAACTTTCAAATTTGGATTTATGTTTACATTGTAATAACAGCTGCACAGTTTCGCGTTATTATGATTCCGTGCAGCTTTAATTTTATGAAAAATATTTTTCCCCGACCAATACTAAGTTTGCCCGAAACTGATATTCCATTTGACGGTGCGACGGCATATCTTTCTTAGGGCAAGAATCATCAGATTCTCTTTATGAAATTTGACGAGGATGTCGTTCTTCCTCCTCATTTGCACAATGCTCAATGGGGAATTGTTCTAGAAGGACTAATCGAACTCACGGTTGCCGGCATTACAAATCTTTACAGAAAAGGCGATAGATATTTTATACCTGAAGGGACCATTCATTCCGAAAAATTTTTGCGGGGTATGCTGATATAACGTATTTCGAACAGCCGGATAGATACAAAATAAAAAACGCGCCGGATTAAAATGACAGGATATGACTACACCACGGCTTCAGTTCAATATACAAACCGTGATGGTAGACCTCTTCGGCAGAGCGGGTATAACTCTCATCGTTCAGCAAATCGGTAATTACAAATTCCTCGCTGTAGCCGCGCACATCCAGTTTTAAGCGGCAAGTTGAAACTACCTCGGAATAATTTACAACGACAATTCTTTTTTCTTCTCTGAAAGTCCACATCCATGCCAACAAATTCTCAAATGATCTATTATCGTTGTACGAAGATTCCGGAGCGAGCAAAGCCCACTTTCCACGCTTAAAAATTTCTTGAGATGTAATTGAAAGTAATTTATCGTAAAAATCTTTCATCCCGCTTAAGGGTGGATCTTCCGGCTCGCGTCCAAGTTGTACGGGGAGCTTAATTTTTTTTCCTTCAAATTGTCCATCGTGATAAAAACGCATTCCTTGAACAGTGCTAATTATCAGCGCCGCAGCTTTAGATTTATCTTTTCCAAAAACAGCGGCAGATCTCTCTTCGTCGTGATTTTCGATGAAGCGCACAGATTTTTTCTGATACTCTATTTCCGCAGTTAAATGATCATATACGTCTTTAGCTTTTCCTAATTTCAACCGGTCTGTAAGGTTCTTGTCGTATGTATAATCAAATCCTATTTGCTGAAGTTTCCATTCGAGTTCCCAGTATGCTTCAGCAATAAAAATAAAATCGTTACGTTCTTTCTTCACTGCAGCAATTGCATCTTGCCAGAATTCCGTTTTGGGAAAAGCAAATCCGTTGCCGGATAGAATTCCGCCCCATGTATTATTGAAAACATTGTTCAGGGCAAGCATTGCCATATCGCAGCGAACTCCATCGCATATTTTGGTTAAATCGAGAAGTGTCCCGGTCAAAAAATTTCTTGCATCGCTGCTGAAAAAATTTACTTGAATAGTATCCTGCCATGCCGGAAAAAAAGGATCGCGCCCGTGTGCAAAATATTTGTTAACATTCTTATCCGGCTGATAAAATGTATATGGATCTTTTTTGAATGTATCGATATCGACCTCAAGAAAAACATCCGGATTCGATCTTACGAGTGAACTATCTGCGCTGAAGTGATTTGGAACAAAATCTAGTATAAGTTTAATTCCTTTTTTGTTTAGCTGCGATTTAAGCTCAAGCAGATTTTTTAGTGAACCTATTCCCGGATTTGGTTCGTAAACATCGATTGCAAACGGCGAGCCTATTATATCTTCCCGTTTCCATCCTTTAAGTGCACGGTCGTATGATTTTAACAGCCCTTCTTCAAAACAATATTTATCAATTACCGAGTCGCAAGTTTTCCAGATTCCCATCATCCAAAGATAGTTGAATCCTTTCTTTGCAAAATCATCCCAATAATTATTCGGAATATTTTCGATGGTAGCCGGTTTTTTTGAATTAGCAAACCGCTTAAGCCAAAGACGGATATTTATTTCGTAAATACTGGGACTAAAATTCATTTTATTTCAAACCGGCGTTACTCTTTGCCGATAACGCTTTTCTTTTTTCTAAAAGTTCTTTATTGCGGTTCATCATTTCCATATGAAGATGTTCATCTTTCGATTGTTCCATCATACGGTTGTTCTCTTTAATTTCTCTGTCAATCTGCGACAGCTGAAAAGTTCTCGCTGTCTCTACTGCGTGTTCGAAAGAATCTTTCTCAATTCTCCCGTTATATGATAATTCGTCCCACCTTTTGCTGATAGCCTCGTCTGCCAATGTCAAATCGAGAATGAAAGAACGCAATTCTTCCTCGCCAATTTTATCAATCAAATACGCTGGAGAGATTTTATCTTCTTTCAATCCTTCGGCAGCAATCTCTGCCAGTTTTCTGTACTTGTGATTGTAAAAATTTTCGACGGTAATTTTTTCTAGAATATATTTTACGATTTTTTCTTCACCACTGTACAACAGACGCAGCAATTCTTTTTCGTAAGGATTTTCCGCTGCCGTTTTAACTGTAAGCGTAAGTTCATTTGAAACCGTTTGAGTAATTCGCTGATCGGAACGGTAACTTTCTGCGCTTTGCTTCTGCAGCTGCAATACAGTGTTTAGTTCCGATTCAATCAGTTTCTCGCGGAGACTAAATTTCTTAGCGATCGTTTTCATCAACAGGTTGCGCTTAAGTTCGTCGTTTACCAATGCAAGTGTTTTGACAAGTTCACGTACCGCCTTCGTCATCTCTGCGGGATCTTCAAAAAGTCCTTCTTCTTCAAACTGCGCGGTTTGATATTCCAAAAAGTTTTTTGCCGAAGAAACCAATTCGTCGAAATTTTCTTTTCCATATTTGACGATGTACGAATCGGGGTCCTCGCCTTTAGGAAGCGTGATAACTTTAACTTCAAAATCCTGCTTGAGCAAAATTTCTATACTTCTGAGCGAAGCTTTCTGTCCCGCAGGGTCGGCATCAAAAAGAATTATGATGTTTCTCGTAAACCGGGAGAGCAGTTGTACCTGTTCGTCGGTTAGCGACGTTCCGGAAGAAGCTACAACATTTTTTACCCCTGCCTGAAACAGCGAAATCAAATCCATATATCCTTCAACAAGAATTGCGCGGTCAATTTTTCTAATTTCATCTTTCGAATGGTACAGCCCGTAGAGCGATCTGCGTTTCGAATAAACCTGCGATTCTGGCGAGTTAAGATACTTTGCGGTGTATTCCTGATTGATTAAAACTCTTCCGCCAAATGCAATTACTCTTCCGTTAGGAGAAAAGATCGGAAAAATTATTCTTCCTCTGTATTTGTCATAGTACTCGCCCTTATCGTTCAGATCGATTAATCCGAGCATTTTAGTTTTTGCCAGATCAATTTTATTTTCTTTTGCATGAACAAGAAAATTGTTCCAGCCATAAGGTGCATACCCGATGCCGAAAATTTTCTGGGTCTGGGGTTTAATATTCCGGCTTTTCAAATACTCTCTCGCTTCTTCTCCCGATGTGCTTTTCAAAAGATTATCTGAAAAAAATCGCGCGGCAAGAACATTGATTTCATAAAGTTCTTCCAGTTCGTTTTGTTGCTGATCTGCAGGACTGCTTTCGAAATCGATTTTAATTCCAAGATGATTTGCAATTTCTTCAACAGCTTCAACGAAAGAAATATTTTTGAACTCCATCAAAAACTTAAATACATTACCGCCGGCTCCGCATCCGAAACAATGATAGATTTGTTTGTCTTCGCTAACCGTGAACGACGGTGTTTTCTCTTGATGGAAAGGACACAAACCGACGAAATTTTTTCCGCGTTTGCGCAGATGAACATGACCTGAAATGATATCGACAATATCGGCAGCGTTTCTAATTTCTTCTATTTTTTGTTCCGGTATTCTCATAAACAGCAAATTTTGCTTTGGTAAAAACTTTCACACAACCGAAATTAGAGATTTTATACATCAATCAAAACTTTGATCCATATATTCTAACGGATCGGATTGCCGGACAGAAATTATATTCGTATTTTCATTACAAAAATTAGCACGAGATAAAATTACTTGATCAAAAAAAGCGTTCTGCTGATCCTTCCTTCTCAAAACTTCAATGAAGAAGAATATCTAATAATTTTGAATGCTCTTGAAAGAGCGGGCGTGCAAGTTTTTATTGCTTCAGATGCTCATTCGCTGTGCGTCGGTTCCAACGGATTAAAAGTTAAAAATGACATTCAATTTTACAATATTCACGAAAGCAATTTTAACGGCGTGATTTTTATTGGCGGGAGTGGAATGCGAAATTATTGGGGCAATGTGCAGCTTCAATTGACAGCACAAAAATTTGCAAAGAGCAAAAAGCCAGTAGGTGCAATTTGCAGCGCACCTGTACTCTTAGCCAAAGCCGGTATAATTTCCGAGTGCGCCACATGTTATCCGGATGATAAACCCGAGCTGGAACGTCAGGGCATTCAATACAAAAACGAAGCAGTGGTAACGAAGAAAAATATTATAACGGCGCAAGACCCGGCTTCTGCGCCGGAATTTGTAAAATCTTTTCTTTATGAATTGGCAAAACTCAATTAGAACTTACCGGCTCTTCTTCTTGTTTTTATTAATGCATGAATGAATCTGCAAAAAAATATTGTGATAGTTTAACAAAATATTCCAGATACAAAACTAGAGAAGTTCACATCGGCGATGTTCCGGTGGGCGGAAACAATCCGATCCGGATTCAATCCATGACAACCACAGACACAATGAACACAATTGCAACCGTAGAGCAATCTATTCGAATGATTAAAGCCGGTTGCGAATACATTAGAATAACAGCTCCAAGCATAAATGAAGCGCAAAATCTTCAGAACATAAAAAATGAGTTAAGAAAGCGCGGCTACAAAACGCCGCTGATTGCAGACATTCATTTTACTCCCAACGCTGCCGAGGTTGCAGCAAGAATTGTTGAGAAAGTTCGAGTAAACCCAGGCAATTACGTTGACAAGAAAAAATTTCGAACTATTGAATACACCGATTCAGAATATAATGCCGAGCTCGAACGAATCCGCGAAAGATTTTCCCCGCTTGTAAAAGTCTGCAAAGAATACGGTACGACTATGCGCATAGGAACAAACCATGGTTCATTGTCCGATCGAATCATGAGCCGTTACGGCGACACACCTTACGGAATGGTTGAATCGGCTTTGGAGTTTGTGCGCATCTGCGAAGAGATGAACTACCGTGAAATTGTTTTATCGATGAAAGCAAGCAACCCGAAAGTGATGATTCAAGCTTACCGGCTCTTGATAAAAAAGATGGAAGAAGAAGGAATGAACTACCCGCTTCACCTTGGCGTAACAGAGGCGGGCGATGGCGAAGACGGAAGAATTAAATCTGCCGTTGGAATCGGAACATTGCTCGAAGACGGTATCGGTGACACGATCCGCGTCTCTTTAACAGAGGAACCTGAATACGAAGCACCGGTAGCAATTTTTTTGTCAAATCGTTACAAAAACAGAAGCGGTCATAAAGAAATTATCCGGATTGATAAGCTACCGCATGACCCGTTCGATTATTTGCGGAGAGAAACGTTTGAAGTTGCCGGTATCGGCGGAAAAACGGTCCCAAAAATCATTATCGATTTTTGTGATGAAGAAATAGGAAATCATTCCGCACTTTCTCAAATCGGTTATTTCTATAATGATAAAACCGACAAATGGAACATGAATGATCGGGCTGCCGACATTCTTTATCTCGGCAGGAATGATTTACCGTTTGAACCGCCGAATAGTTTGAAAATAATTTATGATTATAAGAAATGGCTATCATTGAAAGACAGGACGAAAGGTTTTCCGCTGTTTGATTCTGCCGGTCAATTTAATTGCACATCGGAAAAATCATTTATTCTAAATTTTATTCGAGTAAATATCAGCGACTTATTCTCCGGCCCGTTTAATGCAACTAAAAATATTCCGGCATGCGTCTTTATATTAACTACCGACAACCCGCATGGAATGCCGGAACAAAGGCGTGCGTTTTTCGAATTAGTGAATCGCGACGTTCACAATCCGGTAATAATTAAAAGGACTTATGAAAATTTATCCGACGATGAATTACGACTATATTCATCAACAGACATCGGGGCGTTGCTAATAGACGGTTTTGGTGATGGTGTTTGGATCAACGGTAAAGATTTCTCGCGAAAAAATTTTGACAAAGCTTTAATCAACCGCACTTCATTCGGAATTTTGCAGGCAACCAGAACCCGAATATCGAAAACCGAATACATCGCGTGCCCTTCGTGTGGAAGAACTCTTTTCGATCTTGTTGAAGTGACAAACAAAATCCGCAGCAGAACAGAACATCTGAAAGGTGTAAAGATTGCAATTATGGGATGCATCGTTAATGGACCGGGCGAGATGGCAGATGCAGATTACGGTTATGTCGGGTCGGGTCCCGGCAAAATAACTTTATATCGGGGCAAAGAAGTTGTTAGACGGAGCGTAAATTCAGTAAATGCAGTGGATGAACTTATCGAATTAATAAAAGAAGATGGGAATTGGCTTGAACCTTCAAAATTTGACTTTGAAGGTAATTGAATCTGAGCATCGATTATAATATATTTGGCGTGCTAATATGAAAAAATTTTTAATCAATCGTACCAGAAAAAAGAAAATCGAATTCAGTAAAAGTAGTTTCTGAATATAAGATGCACTCCCAACAACACGGAGTGCATTTTTTTTATTATGAGTATAGAAGAGCTGATTAAATATCTTGATGGCTGGGCGCCGCCCGGGGCTGCTTGGGAGAAGGACAATGTCGGGCTTCAACTCGGCTCAAGTGGGCAAAAACTTAAAAACATTATGATCTGTCTTGAGCTGGATGAAGAAGTCCTCAAAGAATCCCTCCGAAAAAAATGCAATTTCATCTTCACACATCACCCATTAATTTTCAGCCCCATAAAAAAATTAGACACGGAAAAAGATTTTAAGGCAAGACTCATCGCACAAGCAATTAAAAACAATATCACGGTTTATTCTGCTCACACAAATCTTGATTTTATCAAAGAGGGTGTTTCATTTGAATTGGCAAAAGTACTTAAACTGAAAAACATCCGTTTACTCGAACAGCAAGAGAACAATCAATTTAAGGTTGCTACTTTTGTTCCAAAGAAAAATTTAGATAAAGTTGCCGAAGCTGTATTTTTTGCCGGCGGCGGAATTATTGGCGAATACGAAAATTGCAGTTTTAGAATTGAAGGTGTAGGAACTTTTAAAGGCTCGGAGAAATCTAACCCTGCAATAGGCAAAAGAGAAAGTTTGGAATTGGTGGATGAAATCCGTTTTGAATTTATTGTTGATGCTTGGAAGTTAAATGGGGTCATTTCAGCTTTGAAGAAATCCCATCCGTACGAAGAACCGGCATACGATGTCTATCCCTTGAAAAATAAAAATGTTAATTACGGATACGGAACGATTGGCGAGCTGGAATACCCGATGAGCGAAAAAAATTTCTTATCTCACGTAATGAAACACGTCAAAGCGGCAAATCTCAAATACTGCGCCGGTAAAGGAAAGTTGATTAAAAAAGTTGCTGCTTGCGGAGGAGCCGGTGTGGAACTTTTAAATACGGCAATTGCACACAAAGCAGATGCATTTGTAACGGCTGATATTAAATATCATCCGTTTCAAGACGCAGCGGGAAAAATCCTATTGATCGATGCCGGTCATTACGAAACGGAAATTCATTCGCTTAATGCCGTTCAACAAAAAATGAAAAAATTCTTATCGGACGATAATAAAATAAAAGTTTTAAAATATTCGGGCAGCACTAACCCGGTAAAGTTTTATAAACAATAAGGAGCTAAACTTGTTAGAAAGACTCTCAACACTTTACGAACTTCAGTTGATAGATAATCAACTGGACGAATTGGAGGAATTGCGCGGAGATCTTCCAGCAGCAGTGAACGAATTAAAATCTCAAATTCAAACTCTTGAAGAACAAATCAAGGCGAAAGAAGACGAGAAGAAAAAATCTTTGACAAAGCGCAAACAGAACGACGATGACGTTGAGCGAATGAAAGCCAACTTAAAAAAATTC